>JASHQD010000594.1 GCA_030037755.1 Terriglobia bacterium | reverse complement strand
AACGCTTTTGTCACCGGCGAATCCTGGCTGGGTGCGGCTGGCAATTGCCGTGATGTGGTGTTCGTCGCCATCGGCACCGGAATCGGTGCAGGAATCATCAGTGGCGGACGCTTGATTCGCGGCAGCGGGGAACTCGCTGGTTGTCTCGGATGGATGGCAACTCGCGAACGGTACCGGCCCGAGTACAAGGCGGTGGGTTGCCTTGAGTCGCATACCGCCGGACCCGGCATCGCGCGCGCCGCTGAGCGTGTATTTAGCCGCCCGATCGACGCGCGCGCGATCGCGGCACGCGCCCGTCGCGGCGACGAGAAGGCAAGAAAGGTGATCCACGAGGCCGGCCACGATCTTGGCCTTGCCCTCGCCAACGTTGTGGATGTGCTCAATCCCGAAATGATTGTCATCGGCGGAGGCGTGGCAGCGGCAGGGAACCTGCTGCTCGATCCCGCTCGCGACGCTGTGAAACAATGGGCGCAGCCGCTGGCGGCAAAACAGGTGAAGATTCGGCGCAGCCGGTTGGGGTCGCGCGCCGGATTATTGGGAATTGCCAGGCTGTGTTTCGATCGCTTCGAACCTCGGAAAGGCCGCTCGAGGTGAGCCTGAACAGCGACGGTATGGCCGGCGTGATGTCATTTGGAGCGCCGGCATCGAGCCTGCCACCGGCGCCGCGCCTCTACAGCCGTAACCAGGAGCGGGCAGGATGCCCACGCCCTAAATGACACCGGTACCCGTTCATCGCACAGCTCTCGTCCTGACCGTGAACGCCTGCATGTTTGTATTCGGCGTGGCGCTGCTGCTGATGGGCTCGCTGCTTCCCACCTTGCACGTCACCAGCGCGCGCGCCGGCAGTCTCGGGTCGTTTCCCCTCATCGGAATCCTTGCCGCGACGATTTTCATCGGACCGGTTCTCGACAAGGCCGGAGCGAAGCCGGCGCTGGTCCTGAGCCTGGCGCTGATCGCCCTTGCGCTCATCGCGATGCCTGCGCTTGCGAGCTTCCCGGCCCTGGCCGCGGCGGCGCTGGTCTATGGCCTGGGCGGCGGCGTGCTCAACACAGCAACGAACGCGCTGATCTCGAGCCTCAGCGCCTCGGGACGTGGCGCGGCGCTGAACCTGCTCGGATTTTCGTTCAGTCTGGGCGCGATCAGTGCGCCGCTGCTGATGTCCGTGCTGGCGGGCCGGTTCTCATCCTCGACGGTGCTTCGGATTTTGGCCCTTGCTCCCCTCGCCGTGCTGATCGCGGTCGTTGCGCTGCGCTTTCCGCCGCCGGTGCTCTCGGGAACCCCGCTCCGTAGTTTGCTTCGCGTCCTGAATCATCCTGTGGTTTGGCTGATCGGTCTGTTGCTATTTTTCGAATCGGGCGATGAGAACTGCATGTTCGTTTGGGCCGGCAAAGTGGTCAAGGACGTCACGCATCTGGCCGCGCAACGCGCGGACCTGGCGCTGGTAGGGCTCAGCATCGCGCTCGGTGCGGGACGGTTGCTCGCCGCGCTGTGGCTCGAATGGCTCGGTGGCCGCAATGTGCTCCTGCTTTCGGCCGGCGTCACGATTGCGGGCGCGATCGTGGCGCACACTCATGAGAACTTCGGCGCCATGACGGCCGGATTCGCCGTCATCGGGCTTGGAATGTCGGCGACATTTCCTACGGCGCTGGGTCTGCTCGGAGACCGGTTCCCGGAGCGGACCGGCACGGTGTTTGGCGCGGTCATGGCTGTCGCGCTGGTGGGTGGGTCGCTGGGACCTTCGGCCGGGGGTTGGCTCGCGACGCCGAGTCCGGCAAGCGTGCTGCTGGTTCCGCTGATCGCAGCGGTAGCAATCGCGATCCTCACACTGGCCGTTTCGGGTCGAATCACATCGGGGACCGAGTGAACTGGCGGATGGTACCGCCGAGCCGAGCCGAATTGTGGCCAGCGACCTTCTAAACTCGCTCGGAGCGTGTTACTGTAGCGCCTCTGCCGCGAGGCTGAGATGATGTGCGACCCTCGCGCACCGGGAGTTCCAGACTATGACGATGGTCGAGGTGAAATCGAAACCCGCCGATCAGCCGCCCCTGTTTACGCCGGGAAATACGCTGCCGTTTGTTCTGGTGACCGCGCTGTTCCTGCTCTGGGCCATTCCCCATAACCTGAACGACATTCTGATCAAGCAGTTCATGAAATCGTTCCAGATGACGCGGGTAAAAGCCGGATTCATTCAGTCGTCTTTCTATGGCGGATATTTTCTGGTCTCGATGCCCGCGGCCTTCCTGATGCGCAGGTACGGCTACAAGGCCGGCCTGGTAACGGGTCTCTTCCTTTACTGCGCCGGAACGTTTCTGTTCTGGCCGGCCGCTCTCGTCCAACAGTACGGATTCTTCCTGTTCGCGCTCTTCGTGATTGCGAGCGGCGCCGCCTTCCTCGAAACCGGCGCCAACTCTTTCATCGCCACGCTCGGGCATCCGCGTACTTCGGAGCGGCGTCTGAACTTCGCGCAGTCGTTCAATCCGATCGGCGCCATCAGCGGCGCCCTCATCGGGACGGTATTCATCTTTTCCGGCGTCGAACTTACCCCGCAGCAGACCGAGGCGCTCAAGCTCGCCGGAACCTACAACGACTACCTGCGCGGCGAGATCATGCGCGTGGTGACGCCCTATCTCGTGCTTGGCAGTGTGGTGTTCATCTGGGGCCTGTTGATCCTTCGCACGAGCTTCCCCAAAGTCACCGAAGAAGAAGCCCGGTCGACGCACGGCGCGGAAGGGGGTCGGTTTCGGGACCTGTTTCACTATCCGCATTTTGTCCAGGGCGTGATCGCGCAGTTCTTTTACGTGGGAGCGCAGGTGGGAACCTGGAGCTACTACATCCAGTACGTCCAGGATTACACGGGACGTCCGGAGAAGTTCGCAGGATACCTTCTGACGGGAACGCTGGTGGCGTTTGGCATCGGCCGTTGGGTTGCCACTTACCTGATGAAGTTCTTCGAGCCCAGCCGCCTGATGGGCGCTTATGGCGTGATCAACGTGGCGCTGGTGGCAGCGGCGATCCTTCATCCCGGATGGGCAGGCGTGTGGGCCGTGTTTCTCACCAGCTTTTTCATGTCGCTGATGTTTCCCACCATCTTCGCGCTCGGGATCAAGGAACTGGGGCCGAACACGAAGCTGGGCGGATCGATGATCATCATGGCGATTGTGGGCGGCGCCGCCGCTCCGCCCGCGATGGGGCTGGTTTACCAGGCCACACACAGCATGGCTGCTTCGATGATCGTGCCGCTGCTGTGCTACGCCTTTATCACCTACTACGCCTATTACGGGTCGCGGGTGCGCGTGCCGCAGAGGCCGGCGGTGGCGACCGCGTGATTCACTTTTTGTTCGCGGCAACCCGCCGGATTCCCTTCTCAGCAGGCATCCGCAGATTGCGGATTTCACAGCTTGTTCGGATCGCGGATTTGCCCGGCGTCCGAGTGTTCGCTCGCACGGCGAGGTGCTGCGCTTTCGGCTGCTCCGACATCCAACTCGATGTGATAAGTCCCGCGTAAGATGCCAGGAGGTGCAGTGTTGAAGAGCAACCCGGAAGGTCCGAGCGATGCGTTCGGCAAACCCGGAATCGAGCCCCATTGGACGCATGGTGGCAAAGACGGCGTGGGCACCGCCTATTCGGCGTCGGCGCGCGTGTGGTTCACCGTCTGGAACGGAATCCTGACGGAGGTCTACTATCCGACCGTAGACCGTCCGCAGCTTCGCGATCTCCAACTTCTCATCACCGACGGGCGCACGTTTTTTCATGAAGAGAAGCGCCATCTGCGGTCTCGATGGGAGCGCATGTCGGATCACACCTTGGGCTATCGCGTGGCTAATTCCGATCCCGAGGGACGCTACGAAATCGTGAAGGAAATCATCGCGGATCCGCATCAGTGCTGCGTGTTGCAACGAATAGAGCTCCTGGGCGACGAGACATTTCTCAGCGGCCTGCGCCTGTACGCGCTTTGCGCGCCGCATCTCGAGGTCGGCGGCTGGGGCAACAACGGTTACGTCAGCGAAGTGGCCGGGCGGCGTATTCTGACCGCAGAAAAGCTGGGAACATGGCTTGCGCTCGGCGCCACCGTGCCTTTCTCGCAGCTCTCCTGCGGTTACGTGGGGGCGAGCGACGGCTGGACCGATCTGCACGAAGACTTTCGGATGGATTGGGAATTCGACCGCGCCCTCGACGGTAATATCGCCTTGACAGGCCATCTGGATCTTGCGTTTCAGCGCCGGTTCACGCTGGGCCTCGCATTCGGGGACAGCCTGCACAACGCCACCACGACCCTGCTGCAGGCGCTCGCCATACCGTTCGAGAAGCAGCACCAGCGCTACTTCGAGCAATGGGATCGAGCCTGCCGCAAATTCATTTTGCCGCTGAGCAAAGCGTCCGGTGACGGCGGGAATCTTTACCACAGCAGCTTCAGCCTGCTCCTGGCGCACGAGGACAAGTCGTATCCCGGCGCTTTTATCGCTTCCATGTCGATTCCGTGGGGCGAATCGAAGGGCGATGACGACATGGGCGGCTACCACCTGGTGTGGACCCGCGACATGGTGAACAGCTCGGTTGCCTTGCTGGCGGCAGGCGACACGGACACGCCGTTGCGGGCGTTGATTTATCTCGCGGTGTCGCAGGAGGCTGATGGCGGATTCCCGCAGAACTTCTGGATTGACGGCCAGCCGTATTGGCACGGGATCCAGCTTGACGAGGTCTCCTTTCCGATCATGCTGGCGTGGCATCTTCGGCGCGCCCAGGCTCTGAAGGATTTCGATCCCTACCCGATGATCCTGCGAGCTGCGAGCTTCATCGTCGAATATGGCCCCGTCACGCAGCAGGAGCGCTGGGAAGAGGCCAGCGGATATTCGCCGTCCACCCTGGGCGCGAACATTGCCGCGCTGATTTGCGCGGCGGACTTTGCGCGCGAGCGCGGCGCTATAGAGACGGCGCAGTTCCTGGAAGAGTTCGCAGACTTTCTGGAATGCCATCTGGAGAGCTGGACGGTTACGACTCAAGGGACGCTGGTGCGCGGGATTCCGCGGCATTTCATCCGTATTCTGCCGGCCAGCGTTGATGATCCTTTCCCCGACGCAGACCCCAATAATGCCGTCCTGCGCCTGGCGAACCAGCCTCCGGGCGGGCCCTACGATTATCCGGCCAAGGAAATCGTGGATGCGGGCTTCCTCGATCTCGTGCGCTTCGGCGTACGCAAGGCGGATGATGCGTTGATGGTCGATTCCTTGAAAGTCGTGGATGCGTCGCTCAAGGTCGATACGCCGTTCGGGCCCTGTTGGCGCCGCTACAGTCACGACGGTTACGGTCAGCGGGATGACGGCAGCGCTTACGAAGGGTGGGGCCGCGGCCGGGCGTGGCCGCTGCTGACGGGCGAGCGCGCGCATTACGAGCTGGCCGCCGGACAGGACGTCGAGCCTTACATCCGCGCCATGGAGCGTTTCGCATCTTCTACCGGCCTGCTCCCGGAGCAGGTCTGGGACGCGCCTGATCTCCCCGAGGCATTCATGTTTCTCGGGCGGCCCACGGGCGCTGCGATGCCGCTGATGTGGGCGCACGCCGAATACATCAGGCTGCTGCGCTCGCGTTCGGACGGCCAGATCTTCTCAGGAATTCCCGATGTGGCGCGGCGATATCTCGGCGATCGAAGTTCGCTGTGCGAACTCGAAGTTTGGAAGTTCAACCGGCAAGTACGGACCGTCCGGCGCGGACGCACTCTGCGCGTTATCGCCGGCGCGCCGTTCGCCTTGCATTGGACCCTGGACGAGTGGCAGACCGAGCATCAGACTCCGTCGCGCTCGACGGCCGTGAAGCAGGAATGGGTCGATATTCCCGTTCCGCTGGACCAGCAGGCGCCGGTCCGGTTCACGATCTTCTGGCCGGCAGGCAATCGCTGGGAGGACAGGGATTTCACGGTCGAAGTTGAGTCCTGACCTCTCTGTTACCGAGGCTTCGACATGCGAATCCTGGTGAGCGGATCGAGCGGATTGGTGGGCTCGGCTCTGCTGCCGGTTCTCTCGGCGGAGGGACACACGGTAGCGCGACTGACGCGGCCGGGAAAGCCGCCGGACCCGGGCAATGTGCGCTGGGATTCTGCGCGAGGCCGAATTGACGCCTCCGCGCTCGAGGGTTTCGACGCGGTCGTTCACCTCGCCGGCGAGAACATCGCGAGCGGGCGCTGGACCGCGGCGCAAAGGCAGCGCATCCGCGACAGCCGCGTGAAAAGCACGCGACTGATAGCCGAGTCGCTTGCCGGCCTGAATCGCCCGCCGCGCGCGCTCGTGACCGCCTCTGCGATCGGATTCTACGGCGATCGGGGCGATGAAGTGCTGACCGAGGAGAGCGCCGCAGGGAACGGCTTCCTGCCCGGCGTCTGCCAGGAATGGGAGGCGGCGAACGAGCCCGCTGCGCGCAGGGGAATCCGTGTGGTGAAGCTTCGATTCGGCATGATACTCGCCGGGCGCGGGGGCGCATTGAAGACGATGCTGCCCGCGTTCAAGCTGGGTTTGGGCGGGCCGCTTGGCTCGGGAAGGCAGTGGGTAAGCTGGATCGCACTGGACGACGTCCTCGGGGTGATTGGAGTGGCTCTCGAGGATGAGCGGCTACGGGGCCCAGTGAATGTGGTTGCGCCGAACGCCGTAACGAATCGTGACTTCAGCAGGTCCCTCGCCCACGTCCTGCACCGGCCGGCCATCATGTCTGTTCCGGCATTCGCCTTACGCCTGGCGCTCGGCGAGATGGCCGATGGTCTGCTTCTGGCCAGCGCTCGAGTCTCGCCCGCACGGCTTCAGTCTTCTGCATACCGCTTTCTGTACCCTGACCTCGAGGGTGCCTTCCAGCATCTCCTTCAGCCCGGCAGGAACTAGACTCGCATCGACGTTGTCCACGGACGATCTAAAGAGTGAGGCAGTATGGAGAATCGGCACCAGGTCGTAATCCTCGGTGGCGGCTTCGGGGGCTTGACAGCGGCGCGCGCCTTGCGGCGCGAGCCGGTGGATGTCACGCTTATTGACCGTCGCAACTTCCACCTGTTTCAGCCCCTGCTGTATCAGGTGGCGACCGGCAGCCTCTCGCCCGGTAATATCTCGGCGCCGCTGCGCGAAATCCTCAAGCGTCAGAAGAACGCACGGGTGCTGCTGGGAGAAGCGGCAGGCGTCGACGTGGCCGGCCGGCGCGTCCTGCTGAAAGACGGCGAAGTGACGTATGACACATTGATCGTGGCGACCGGCGCGCGGCATTCGTATTTTGGACATGATGATTGGGGCACGTTTGCCCCCGGGCTCAAGACCATCGAGGACGCTACGTTCATGCGCCGCCGGATTTTTCTCGCTTTCGAAGCGGCTGAACGCGAGACCGATCCCGCGAAGGAGCGCGCCTGGCTTACGTTCGCGATCGTCGGCGCCGGTCCCACGGGAGTAGAGTTGGCCGGGGCTTTGAGTGAGATCGCTCATGACACGCTCAAGCACGACTTCCGCCGCATCAAGCCTTCCGAGGCGCGCATTCTGCTGATCGAGGCCGCGGAGCGCGTCCTGCCATCCTACGCCCCCGACCTTTCGGCGAGCGCCGCGCGCGCGTTGAAGCGTCTGGATGTTAACGTTCTGACCCGGACGATGGTCACCTGCGTTCGCGAGGATTCGATTACGGTTCAAGCCCACGAGGGCACGAAGGTGATTCCCACGCGAACCGTGCTTTGGGCAGCCGGAGTGAGGGCTTCGAGCTTGGGAAAAGCCCTCGCTGACGCTACGGGGTGCGAGATCGACCGCTCCGGCAGGCTGATCCTCGAGCCGGATCTCACGCTGAAAGGTCACCCCGAAATCCTCGTGATCGGCGATCTCGGAAACTTCAGCCATCAGAGCGGGCGGCCACTGCCCGGCGTGGCTCAGGTCGCTATTCAGCAAGGGCGTTACGCCGCGTCCACTGTCCGGGCGCGCCTGCAGGGGCGGTCCCGTCCCTCCTTTCCGGCGTTTCAATACCACGACCGGGGAAACATGGCCACGATTGGCCGGGCTGCGGCGGTCGTGGAATTGCCTTGGCTGCGTTTTTCCGGGCTGATTGCCTGGCTCGCCTGGCTTTTCGTGCATCTGCTGAACATCGTCGCGTTCCAGAATCGGATGTTGGTGCTGATCCAGTGGGCCTGGAGCTATTTCACCTTCAACCGGTCTGCGCGGCTGATCACCGGGGACAATCCTTTCCCGCTCGATCTGTAAGGCCGCCCGGACCGCTGTTCGAGTGCGCTCCGGACCTTCAATCCTGCGTTTCACAGTCTGGCCCCCCGGCTCAACCTGTCCACAACGGATTCCATCTCGGCCAGCGGTACATAAATCTTGCCGCCTAGCTTGATCGCAAACACCCGGCCGGAATGAACCCACCGATAGAAAGTGGAGCGCCCAACTGCGATTCCCAACCGAGCGTCGAGCACCTCGAGGGCGTGCTCCGGGGATAGCATAACCGGCCGGCCCAGGGAGGCCCGCTGATTGCGGCGCGCCAGGGACTGGTTGCTCAGTGCCGCAAGAGACGTTTCCATAATTCACCTCCTGTCTTCAGACTCCCGAACCGCGTCACGCTCGCTTCTGATCGGTGGCTAGGGACGCTTTGCTCCGGTTCGGACTGTTCCAGCTCCTTTCCTCCGATCGGTGGCGATCGCCTGGAATGCCGAGCTAGAGCTGCTCGCCGAGAAAGCTCTCACGCTCCACCGCCATGCGGCGGCGGTCATAGATGTGCCCCGTCTTCGGGTCCCGCAGGAATTCCGGCCGGATCGGGCCGAATTTTCCTTGCTCCAGCAAGGCCGAGGTGGGCTGGTGCGAGGCGTAAAGCCCCGGCTCTTGCCACTGGAGCTCATGTTGACGGCACATGCCCCCCGGCCCCGCCGGGAACACACATCCTTTCTCCATGCAGCGGAGCAGCGGCGTGCAACCCGCGGATCTCGGCGGAGGCTTCGGTGATGGCAAGTGGCGTGGGCCCGTAGGGTTCGAAGGCGGCGCAAAGGCAAGCTCGAGCTGAACGGGACGGGAACGCAAAAGAACGGACGGTCCAGCTTCGGGGTGGGCTGGGTCCGGAAGTGATTCGCGGTAAATCATGTGCAAACCTCCGGGTCGAAGACTGCTCGGGTGAACTCGGGCGACTGTGGCGCCGAACCGGCGTGGACCGGGGAACCGGGAGGGCGGCCGCGTAGCCTATCTTCGGGGGTACTGCGGCGATTTTTTTCTTGCTTTCTAGCCTACGTTCTGATAAACCAGTGGTGCGGAAACAATGTGAGCGGGTCTGGTATGCCTGGCAAGGGCACTGACGTGGAAGGGAACTGCAGGGCGGCGGACCGCCGGACCGCGAACGATGACCAACCCGTTCCCCGAGGCAGAACATCGAGGTCATGCCTGCGGTGGGGCGCCCCCGGCACGCTGGTATCCCGGAATGCGGCCGCTGAAATCCGTGGGCAAAATAGGAGTCGGGGCCACGACATACCTCTACGGTTCGTGCGGCAGGTCCCGAAGCGGCATCAACCGCCGGTGCTTCTGTTGCACTTATACATAACTGCATGGTAATCGACATGGCCCAAAAAAAAGGTCCGATGGCGGACCGCGATAACCCGCCTGGGAGTCCCGGGGCTCACTTGGCCGGGCGGGAAGCGCTCTTGGAGAGAAAAATGCAAGGCGCGCGCCCCGGCGAGCCTCGGTGCCTAACCCAAGCTGTATTGAAACTCGGATTCTAGCCTAAGAAGCTAGCAATGTCAAGAAAAATATTTTTCGAAGGAGTTGAGCTATGGCCAAACTGGACGCAGCAAAGATCATTAAGAAGGTGCGCATACGCATGGGGGTCAGCCAGGAAGGCCTCTCGCGGCGTCTGAACGCAACTAAAGGAGCAGTACAACACTGGGAAAGAGGCCGGAACCATCCCGACCTGGCGCGGCTTATTGCGCTTCGTAATATCTGCCCTCCGGGAGCCGAGCGTAAGCAGTTAGATGCCCTGATTAAGGATACTCAAGGGCGGATCGCCATGCCTCCTGAGGACGTATATCCCGGCGGCGGGGCTTCCACTCTGCTGCACAAGGAAAACAACCGGCTTCGCGCCCAGATCACGAAACTCGAGGCGACCCAGGATCGAAAGGCCGAACAGCTCCGGATTCTCGAGAACCTGGTTTCCGAGCTTCAGAAGCAGAATGCCGAGCTGAAGGCGTCCAAGACCGGCGCCTGAGCGCTGGAATCAGGCTTTCAGCGGTCGGTCTCGCAATCGCCTTTTTTTTTCAGACGATCGGGGGCTGTCTGGCTACTGCGGAAGCGGGGAAAATCGCTGTATTTTAAGGGCTTACACCTGTCCGCTCAGGCTCCGGAGCAAGTCGGGCAGCCGGCGGGTGAACACGGATCGCGCCAGGACCTGATCGCAGCCCGCCTCTCTGGCCTCGGCAATCGTTTCCGCGGCCACGTGGGATGCAAAGCCGACCACTGGGGTCGAGGCGGTTGCCGGTTCCTTCTTCAACGTCCGCAGACTATCCATCGCCGAGCCCGCGCTGAGGTCGAGGATCACGGCCTTGATGCCCCCGCCTTCCGCGCGATCGGCCAGCTTGCCCGCGGGCACGAATTCAATATCCACCCCGATCTGGCGGGCGGTCTCACGGATTCGGGCCGCAAAGAAGAGATCGTCTACGACGGCAATCAGGCTCATGTGCCCGCCTTTCTGTAGCCGCACGGGTCAACAATAACCGCGCTATGAAGGCTAGGAAGTCACTGAACTGACGTTCCAGTTTCGCTTCCACCAGATTCCCTTTCTCCGGCTTCGGGCTGCCGGCTCGCGAGCCCGAGAACCCGGCGGGCAGCGGCTCTGTCCTTGTGCTGCAGCCGAGGGGCGGGACGCGGAATGAAGACGTGTCCGCCGGCGGCCAGGCGGGACTTCTGGATCGCGAATGGGGCCGCGTAATGCCCTCTTAGCCGATCGACCTACGTTAGCACGACGCGCGGCGTCTGTCCATGGCTCTCGAGGCCCTCGCAGTAGCCTAGGTTCGCGGCCGGCGTTATCCTCCCGCTGGTTTCGGACGTGATACGCTCGTCCCTAGAGTGGCGGGGACCGCGCGATTTTGAAAACCGATGGGTAGTGGTGCCGCTGCGGCAAGCCAAGTGGACCGGGACTCTACCCGCTTGATAGTGCTGTGGGGGCGAGTTCACCCCCCCCTGTGCGAACCGCCATAGTTCCGTGATACGATGCCGCGATCGTGGGGCTACAGGCGATCACCCAAGTTTCTCCGCGAAAGAGCTGAACCATGGCCGCTGTCTCCGTCCCCCTCCATGCTGCCGGGAAGCATCCCCTGCGGAATCCGAAGTTCCGCCTGCTGTGGATGGGCAACACCGTCTCCTGGACGGGCGACCAGTTTTATCTGGTCGCGCTGCCCTGGCTGGTGCTCACGCTGACCGGATCGAGCGTGGTGCTGGGCGCCATCAGCATGACCGCCGCCATCCCGCGTGCCGCGCTCATGCTGCTCGGCGGAGCGGTCACCGATCGCGCGTCGCCGCGCCGCATCATGATGCTGACCGCCTCAGCGCGCACGGTCCTGGTAGCCGCAGTGGCCGCCGTCTTGTGGTTGCATGCCATGCGTTTGTGGGCGCTCTACCTCCTGGCGTTCGGCTTCGGAGTCGCCGACGCCTTTGCGGCGCCCGCGGCACAGGCATTTCTACCTTCTATCGTGGAGCCCGACCAGTTGCCTGCGGCCAACTCCGTCCAGCAGTCGACCGTACAGATCACCGCTCTCGCCGCGCCGGCTCCGGCCGGCCTGTTCATCCGCGCCTTTGGTACGGCGTGGGCGTTCTTTCTCGATGCGGTTAGTTTCCTCGCCATCATCGGCGCTCTGTGGAGACTGCCCGACCCCCCGCCTGCCGCCAAATCGCCGGTACGGCGCAATGTCTTCCGCTCGATTGTCGAAGGCCTGCGTTATGTACAGGCCGACGTGGCCCTGCGCTCGCTCATGCTGGTTGTCGCCGTACTCAACTTCGCCATTGCCGGACCGGTCTCCATCGGCATCGCCTACATCGCGAAGGAGAAATTCGGCTCGCCCTCGGATTTCGGCGTGCTCATGTCTACCCTGGCCGCCGGCAGTCTCGTCGGCCTGTTGCTGGCGGGCGTCGTGAAGCACCGCCGTCGCGGACGTCTGCTTCTGCTGGTCAGCACCCTGATTGGTCTGTGCCTGCTGCCCATGGGTGTGCTTCAGCGTGTAACCATGCTCGCTGCGGTGCTCTTTCTAATGAGCCTGGCAGCCGCATTCCTGAACGTGCAGCTGATCGCCTGGTTTCAGCAGCGCGTGGAGCGCGCCGTGATGGGCCGGGTGATGAGCGTGTTGATGTTCTCCGCCACCGGACTGATGCCCTTCTCGCTGGCCATCGCAGGCGTGGCGATTAAGGCCAGCCTCGCCGGGATGTTCCTGGTATCGGGCCTGATGGTGCTGGTGGTAACCCTGCTGGCCGCTGCTCACCGCCCGGTTCGGCAGATCGACTGATCTTGCTGTAGTGCGGCTGTACCAAGCGCGAAATACGAGCTGCCGTCCGGCCTGCTCTTAGGTATTTTTTACACTTTCGCCTTCAAGCTATTGGAATCACGGCGCAAATAAACTGTCCCACTTTTCTCACTTTTCCCCACTGTCCCAAATTTCGGGAGGACAATACTTGTGTTGGGCTACGGTTCCCGACGCGCAGCGGAGGAAACCAGAGTGGATGTCTTGATTTTACACGAACGAAGCCAACAGGTTATTGAAAACAAAGCGCTTCTGTTTTCCATAGAGCGCGAAAGCCAATAGGTTACTGAAAACAAAGGTACTTATCTGGAGAAAGCCAATAGGTTACTGATGGAGAGTGGTTTAGATGCGATTCGAGGGGCGAACATTCGGTTGCCGGTTCTCGCTCGTAGATCGTGGATCACTGATCGTCGACCGTAAGCCGTTAACCCGTTTTCACCCACGGGAGTACGAATCTACGATCTAAGATCTACGAACTACAATCGGCCACCGGGGACAGGAAAACCACAACCCGCAAACCGCCAACCCGCAACCGCCAACTAGCCCCCTTGTTGGCTGTCGCCGCGCGCGGAGCGGTGGTATAGTGACGAGGTTCCATGGGAGTTCCTCCGGAGGTGTAACGTCGTGATCCGTCAGTCTGCAATACTGCTGGTCTGCCTGGCCGCGCTGTCGACTTCGGCCGCGAAGGGGTCGCAGCAAGCGGGGGAGGATCAGGCCAAGCCGCTGTCGACTCGCATCGTAGCCTACCAAATCGACGCCCGTCTGAATCCGGCCAACAAGACCCTGGATGCGACCGAAACCCTGACTTATCGCAATCTCACCGGCCAGCCGCAGCAGACCTTTCCGTTCCACCTCTACCTGAACGCTTTCCAGCCGCAATCCACCTTCATGACCGAGGTCCGGCGCGGCGGGACGCGCGGCACCGGTCCGCAGCAGGGCTGGGACCCGAAACATTACGGCGCCATCGAGATCCGCTCGTTTGCGGTGGACGGCATGGGCGACCTGACCCGGCAGTTGCAATTCATCCAGCCTGACGATCACAATCCCGACGATCACACCGTCACCCAAGTGACTCTCCCCAAGCCAATCGCGCCCAACGCCGATGTCACGTTTCGAATCACCTTCCACGATCAATTGCCCGAGGTTGTGGAGCGAACGGGCTACAAGCGCGACTTCTTCATGGTGGGGCAGTGGTTCCCCAAGGTCGGAGTCTGGTGGCACGGCGCCTGGAACTGCCACCAGTTTCACGCCACTTCGGAGTTTTTTGCGGACTTCGGCACTTTCGACGTCAAGGTCACGGTGCCGCGCAACTATCTGACGGGCGCCGCCGGAGATCTGGTCAGCCAGGAGGACAATTCCGACGGAACCAAGACACTGCGCTACCAGAGTGCCGACGTGCACGATTTCTCCTGGACGGCCAGCCCCGAGTTTACGGACGTGGAGGATTCCTGGGGAGGCGCGGCGGGCACGGTCAAGATTCACGTGCTGATGTCGCCGGGGCACGTGAAATACGCGGAACGCTATATCGCTTGCGTGAAAGGCACGCTCGAGATGTTCCAACGCTGGTACGGCGTGTATCCCTACGATCGCATCACGGTTGTCGATCCGCCGGAGGGCGGCAACGACGCCGGCGGCATGGAGTATCCGACGTTGATTACGGGCGGCAGCTCCTGGTACTTGCCGTGGGGGGTTAAAGGCATCGAACTCGTCACCGAGCATGAGTTCGGGCACCAATACTGGTACGGCATGGTGGCGACCAATGAGTTTGAAGAAGCCTGGCTCGACGAGGGTATCAACAGCTACACCGAAGCCAATGTCATGGATGCTCTGTATGGCAAAGGCAAGTCGATCCTCGATCTGTGGGGAGCGACCTGGGACGATGCGAGCGAGCAGCGCATCAGCTACCTCTCCGAACCCGATACCGACCCTCTGACCCACTTTGCCTACAATTTCATGGACAGCGGCGCCTACGGGGGGGTGACTTATGGAAAGACGGCAACCGTGCTGCTGACGCTCGAAGGCATCGTCGGACAGGACACCATGCGCAATGCCATGCACACTTATTTCGAGCGCTATAAGTTCACGCATCCCACCGGGACCGATTTCCTGAAGACGATCGAAGACGTCTCCGGCCAGGACCTGAGCTGGTATTTCAGCCAGGCCGTTTCCGGGACCAATATCCTCGATTACGAAGTGAGCGGCATCCGCTCCGACCGCGCGGACTGGTACGCGAAGAATCTGCCGCCGGAGAAGAAAGGCCAGACGCTTTATCGTGATGACGTGGTCGTGCACCGCAAGGGCGACTTTGTTTTTCCTACCGTAACGGAGGTTCGCTTCGATAACGGCGAGACGGTCCGCGAGAGGTGGGACGGACGCGATCGCTGGGTGCGCTACGAATACATGAAGAAGGCTCAGATCGTGTCGGCCGAAGTCGATCCGGACCATACGGTGCGGCTCGACCGGGATTTCTTCAACAACAGCCAGAGGGCGCAAGCCGATTCACACGCCTCGCACAAGATCGCTACCTACTGGATGTTTGTGACGCAGTTTGCCGATCAGCTGGTGGCGTGGCTGATTTGATTGCGCTGTAGCGGCGGTGTCCCCACCGCCGAAGGGTTAATGATCGGGGCGCTGCGGTGGGGACTTCGCCGAAAGGTTAATGACCGGGGCGCTGCGGTGCGGACTCCGCCGAAAGGTTAATGATCGGGGCGCGGCGGCGGGGACTCCGCCGAGAGGTTAATGATCGGGGCGCGGCGGTGGGGACACCGCCGAAAGGTTAATGATCGGGGCGCGGCGGTCGGGACCCCGCCGAGAGGTTAATGATCGGGGCGCGGCGGTGCGGACTCCGCCGAAAGGTTAATGATTGGCGCGGCGGTGGGGACTCCGCCGAAACGTTAATGATTCGGGCGCGGCGGTGGGGACACCGCCGCTACAGCGCTGACGATGCCTCAACATGCAGTATCGGGAGGCATAGGCATCAGCGGGAGGGTTGACGTGGTAGGAGCCGGATGGGGTCTGGTTTGGCGCAGGCA
>JASHQD010000593.1 GCA_030037755.1 Terriglobia bacterium | reverse complement strand
GTTCGGCGGGCAATGCAGGATTCAGTTCGCGTGGGGGCTTCGGCGTCTCACCCAGGATCTCATAAGAGACAACCGCCGACGTGTTGCCGGTGAATGCCCGCTGCCCGGTAGCCATTTCGTACAGCACTGCGCCAAAGCTGAACAGGTCGGTGCGCGCGTCGAGTTTCTCGCCGCGCGCTTGCTCCGGCGACATGTAGGCAACCGTGCCAATCAATACACCGGGGCTGGTGAGCGCGTCCAGATCGATAGAAGCGGTCGGCACGTCCTGTGGCGGCGGTGTCATCACCGCCGCGTCCGGATTGCTGGGCTGCGCCGGCGGTGAGGACACCGCCGCTACAGGACCGGCCCCCGTGACTTTGGCTAATCCGAAATCCAGAATCTTCGCCTGCCCACGCGTAGTGACGAAAATATTTGCCGGTTTGATGTCGCGATGGACGATGCCGGCGGCGTGCGCCGCCTCCAGCGCGTCAGTAATCTGGATCGCGAGATCAACCATCTGGTCCAGCGGCAGGGGCGCGCCCGCAATCAGGTGTTTCAGGGTCGCGCCTTCCAGACGTTCCATCACCAGAAACGGGCGGCCCTGGTCCTCGCCGATGTCGTAGAGCGTGCAGATGTTGGGATGATTCAGGGCCGAAGCCGCCCGCGCTTCACGTTGGAAACGCTCGCGGGCAAGTGGGTCGCGGTCGAGTTCGTCGGGCAGAAACTTGAGAGCGACGCGGCGGCCCAGGCGCACATCTTCGGCCTCATAGACCACGCCCATCCCGCCGCCGCCCAGCTTCTGGCCGATCCGGTAGTGAGAAACGGTTGTGTTGGGCAACTCGATTGACCCGACTCAGGCGATAACGGAGGGGATTATAGCACCGACTTTCCGGGGTGTGGCGCGAGGCTTGGAGGGCCTGGTGGTACTGAAGACGGTCCGCTATGGCAGGAAAGGAAAAGCCACCCTCACAGCGGAACCTCCACGGCCTCGCTCAGCGCTGCCATCTCCCCGCCCTGCGACTCGCGCACCACGACTCGCACGGTGTAGGGTCCGGTCTTTACCCAAACGTGTGCGTGAAACCTCAGCCCGGACTTTTCCAGGTCTGCGAGCGTGGCCTTCGTCAGCGCGAGGGAGCGGCTCTGCTGGCTGCCCGAAACGAACTTCCCCTCGCGATCGAACAGCGCCACGGTGAACGCAACATCGTCTACGCTGCGTTCGCCTCGCTGCCCGAATGGCAGGTTGTGGACGTCCAGAAGCGCCCGGACCGAAATCTCCTCGCTCTCCCCTGCCGCCTTGCGAGCTTCCGCATTCATGGTCAGGGGCAGGTCCTGAATCGGCTCGTAATTATTGAAGACGGCGTCGTGGATCTGCTCCCTCGCCAGTACTTCGGGGCTCTCCTGCTCTTTGGGCGCGAAATAGCCTTTACGTGCCTGTACCGCGAGGCCGTGTCCGCTGACGAGACTCACCTTCACCGTGTGGAACGCGCCGTTGTACTTGAGCTTCTGCGGCGAAAATGTGAGCGCATAGGTGAACTCCGGCGGCGCGAGTGTTCTGCGCAGGCCGTCCAGAAGGTCGTTGTTGTTGTGAAAGAACTGCCCCCCGGTGCCTTCCGCGATTTCCGCAAGCGTCCCCGTCGCCTCAGATTCCCGATTCTCGTCGGAGATGCGATAGATGCCCATCAGATCGGCCGAGGGCGCGTAGTGCCGGCTCGCGTCGGATTCCCGCAGGCGTACCGCCAGTCCCGACCCGTCAAGGGCGCTGACGATGACGCGCGCGCGCAGGGCGTGATCGACCACGCGCTCCACGCGATCGCGCAGGTCGAGGGGCATGAACCCGTCGGAGACGAACATGATCTGCCGCTCGCCGGGCATCAGCGCGATGCGCTCGATCACGTCATCAAGGTTCTCCAGATCGGCGCGCGCCTGCATCACGTAGACGCTGTAAGCCGCCTCCGCCTGCATGCGGAGCAGCGCATCGGTCACGGAGTGCGGGTCCAGTTGACAGTCGTTGATGGCTTCATCGCGCACGATGCGATAGGCGTCAGGGTCCTCCAGGTTGACGATCTGACTCGCCAGATAGTCGCTGATCTGCGGACAACCTGCCTCGGGATTGAGCCGCTTCACCGGCTGCAGCTTCGAAAACATTTCATCGAGTTTCTGCCGGTCATCGGTGAAATCGAGGGACTGGCTTCCGGACGAGGTGAAGATCGCGATGCGCTCGGTTAGGGCCAGGCCGGCGATGAATTTCTCTGCCGCCTCGCGTGAACGCACCATGCTGTCAAAGGAGGAGTTGAGATCGTCGAAGTAGAAAGCCAGGTAACGGAGCGGCGGTAGAGCCGAAGATCCTTGTTCGCTCCCCGTTCCCGCCGGGTGTGACGCGGCAGATGGTTCTGCCGGCGAAGCCGCCGACGGAGCCGTCTCGACAGCGAAGCTGCTGATCTCTTGCAGCTTGCCGTTGTCGGTAACCCTGAAGTCGTCCTTCCGCAGCCCGCCGATTGTGCGTCCCTGGGAGTCCCGCACGACCGCCCGCACGACCACAACGTTCTTTTGGACCCGTAGTGTGAAGGTTGGTTTCGTGTTCCTGGCGGCAGGCGGGACGCCGACGCGTTCCTGGGCCTGCAGGCACGATGCAGCCAGGGTGAGGATCGAAAGGAGCGCAATGTCCCGGACGATTGACTGCCCCAGGGAGCGCGGCTTGAAAGCACTACTCGCCATTTCACTCACCGGACATACCGGCGGCATCGACTTCATACTTCACACTTCATCCCTGCTCGGGCTTATCAGGCTCCTCCTGGTCTGAGACAGACTCCTCCGTCTTTTCGATCGCCTCGTCGTAGACGCTGTATCCCTCGTTGGGCGGGAACAGGCGCGCCAGCAAGTCCAGTCTCAGCCGGAACTGCGGGAGCGGCAGGTGCTCCGGCCCCACGCGAATCTGAACGTCGTGCCAGAGACCGTGCATGTACTCGGCGATGGTCTCAACCAGGGCCACGTCGCGATAAGTTTCAAATTCCGAGCCGCGCTTGCGGGCGCTCCGGCCGAGCAGAGCCTGCTTGGCGCGCCCGGCTTCTTCGTCGATCTCGCCCGTGATTCCCTGCCTCATTTCGTCTTCGATCAGACGCTGAAACTGCGAAATCTCGCCGCTGGTCAGCCGCGGACGCACCAGTTCCGCGATGCACGCCAGCAGCTCGAAGCCGGTATCATGCGCATCGAGTTCCCGGCACGCGAGCACGACGCGTGTACCGCCGTCCAGGTCAACCCACACCGAGGTATGCGAGTCGCCTTCGGGTTTCGAGAAGCTGACAAAATCGCCGTCCTTGGTGCAAGCGATGTAGGGAACCAACAGCAGCCGCAGCGGACCGATACGGTCGGCGATCGCGTCGGGTACCGCCTGCGCCGGCTCGCGCACCATGTTCCGCTCCTCCGCGGGGCTGAGCAGGATAGCGGAATGCATCTCCCACTTGTGCGCCAGGCGCGAGATCGGCGAGCGGTCGGCGCGCGCGTAATCAGGAACCGAAATCAATTGAACCGTGTTGACCAACCTTGGAGTGCCTCTTTCTCGTGATAATTCGCTCACGTCGTCATTGTCGGCAAAATATCCCCCCATGTCCAGCGAGGTACCCTGACGAGCCGAGACTCTGCGGGCGCCGACCAGGGCTAGTTAGACTGCCGGCATCCTTCCGCAAGGCTTTTCTGCCGCCTCGTCACGCCGGCTGCGAAACCTCTGGGAGTGGCTCGCGAACCGCCCCAGGGCTCGACTGATGCAAGCGACGGTCTACCGGAATTTCGTCTTCCAGCGCGGCTGCAATGCTCGAATGTGAGGATTCTTGAGGGTAACCGCCAGGCGTCAACGTTGACCCGTCCAAGGTGCGTTCGAAGACGTGCTTGCGCGTCGCGTGAACAAAGGGGTCGTCCCGCCACGATCGCAGGCCCGGACAGGGGCGCTACAGCACGTCATCGAGATCGCGCCTGGGACAGGCGCGCTACAGCACATCATCTAGTGCTCGGCGGGCGAGATTACCGTGACTCGGTCCTGAATGATGTCGTAACGCGATTGCGGCACGACACCGCGGGTGATCAGATCCTGCTTGTCTTTGTAAGGCCTGTGCTGGATCACGTGCTCCGCCTCAGTTCCGGTAAGTCCGAGTGAACGAAGCTGCTCATAGCTCGCGGTGTTGAGGTCCAGTCTTCCGCCACGGTCCTCGTCCCATCCCTGTTTCGCGCCCTGGGCTGCCACCGAAGCCTCGTGTCCTGCCTGGCGCGCAGACTCTGCAAGTTGCTGCGCTGCGATTCTCGCGTCTTCTTTCGCCTTCATGGTTGCGTCCGCCACCCGCTGCCGGGTTTCCTGGTCGCGTTCGGACTGCGTTTGAGCCCTGGACCGCCGCGAGTTACACGCCGTCAAGCAGCACAACAACAGAATCAAAAGTGCGGACACCGCCAGCGTTCGAGAAAATCTCTCCACAACTCACCTCCAGTGATCGCAGGAATCCGTGCGTCGAATGCGGGCGATTCAACTCGTTCACGGCGCTGCCACAGATCATTCACCCGGGATCAACGATGCACTCGGCGTTCCAGTCCCACAGTTGCTTCCGCTCAATGACTTGTGACGATGAGCGGAGCACGGCGTCCGCGGGATGGCGAGTAAGAATTTCGTGCTGTCCGTAGCAGGCCCAACACCAGGCGCCGACTTACTGGTTCTGCGCGACGATCTTGGTGCTGGGGCGCGCTCGCCGAGGGCGGCTTAACACGGTCACCTTCACGTGCGCTAAACCTCGGTGCTTGAATCCCAGGCGTTCTGCGGCCGCGCGAGACACATCGATAAGCCTGGTGCGAACCCAGGGTCCCCGATCGGTCACGAGCAGCATCACCGACCGGCCATTCTTGAGATTCGTTACCCGAACTGTCGTCCCAAGAGGAAGAGAACGATGGGCTGCCGTCAGGTCGCGATCGTCATAGACCGAGCCACTCGCGGTCCGGCGTCCGCACAGCCCAGGTCCGTACCAACTCGCGAGACCGTACTGAATCGATCGCGACACCCGCGTGCGGGCGGTCAAAGGATGCACTGCCGCTTCCCGCGAGTTTTGGGGAAGAGCTTGAGCGGCCGCGGGACAGAGTGCAAACACCATAATGATCCTGGCCAGTCGTCTCACGGCAGCCTGCACCTCCTCGAGCCACCGCCGTGCAATTCGTCTTCAGCTTTGCGGAGAAAGCCCGCATTATCCCCTTCTCTGGGGTCCTTTTTTTCAATCGGTACCGAGGCCACCCGAAGATTCCGGCTCCTTACGGCACCGCAGCGTGTTCCGCGCGGCGCTTTTGGGGCGGATCGGAGAGAGCCGCCTTAGAAATAATTGGAAAGGCTGGTGTAAAAATTGGGGCCCGAAAATCGCGAGGCCGATTTTGGGCGCTGGAACCCTCCCGCCCACGCATACAGCAACCCGTTCAGTCGAGGAGACTTCCGGCGACATCAGGGTTCGACGAGGGAGCTTTTGGCAAGGAGCGTGCGAGTTGATGGGCGCGAGCTAGACGCTCCAACGACATCGAAGGGGATTCTCAAACGGGGGTGCAGGAAAATATACCCAACGGGAGGATCAACGCAATATGACAGATAGCAGGACTCGTTTCTTGCCACCGCTGATGCTCACCACCGCCCTGATCTTGTCGGGCGTGGTGACAGCGAGTGCCACACCGGCTCCCCAGAGCGACAACGACATCACGCTGGCGGAGATCGGACGTTTTGACAGATTTCTCGATACTCATCCCGCGATCGCGGAGGCGCTCGCGAAGAACCCATCCCTGATCGCCAGCAACGACTTCATTGCCAGCCAGCCGGCGCTCCAGGCGTTTCTGCAGCAGCACCCGGCAATCCGCGCAGATTTGCAGAGCAATCCCCGGATCGTGATGGAGGATCTCGTCCGATTCGACGCCGCCGAGGCTAACGGAAAGCTCCCGCCCGCGGCGCGTCAAGACGCAATGAACGCGGCCCAAGTAAGCGAATTGGACAGCTTCCTCGACGCCCATCCGACGCTTTCCAGGGAGCTCGAGGCAAATCCTTCGCTGATCAGGAATCGGGACTTCCTTAAGGACCATCCCGAGCTGGTGACGTTCCTCCAGAATCATCCCGATCTGGCCGAGGACTGGAGGAGCAATCCGCGAGCGGCGATGACCGCCCTGGCGGCTTTCGACGCCGCTGCCGCCGACAGCCTGAGCCGCGCCCAGGTAAGCACGCTGGACGGCTTCATGGACAATCATCCGGAGATAGCCCATCAGCTCGAGGCGAACCCGGCCCTGATCGACAGCCGCGACTATCTCAGCGATCATCCGCAGCTCGTTGCGTTCCTGCGAAGTCATCCGGAGATCGCGCAGGACTGGAGCAGCAATCCCCAGATCGCGATGAAGGATCTCGCCAGGTTCGATGCCGCAACGGCCATCAAACCTACGCCTGCGCCCACTCCGGCGCCAGTGCCACCAGTGCCTAAACCCGCGGACGACATAACACCGGGCGACGTGGCGACGTTTGACGCATTCCTCAATAAGCATCCGGCGATCATCGAACAGCTGAGGGCACACCCGGCGCTGATCACTGAATCGAGCTTCATCAGCGACAACCCTGAGTTGAAGGCGTTCGTTGAGAGTCATCCAGCGATCGCTCTGCAGCTCAAGACCGATCCCAGCCTGTTGCTGAAGGATACGGTGAAGTACAACGAGGCCACTTCCGCAAACGCCGACTCGAACGTTCGCAGGCCGACGGACACCCGGAAGTAAGTTTCGGTTCCGGGTTGACGAAACGTGAGCAAGTGGGGAGGAAGGCTCGAAAGCCTTCCTCCTCCCCTTTATTTTCAGGAGGCCGCAATGGATTCGAAACGAGTTCTCTCTCTGGTACTGCTGGCGGCCGCAGCATCGGTTCTTACATCGCAGGATTCCTTTCCCAAAGACAAGGATTACTTCCAGGAAAGCGGGACCCTGACGGAAATGCAGGCGGTGCCTTGCGGCTCGAGAGCCAAGGGATTCACGGGAATTGGCGGGCTGCTGGCCACGGCCGGCATCGAAAACGTGAACTCCAAGGACAAGCTTTGCCAGGAATACGTTTTGCGCACCAACTACATCGAGTACCGGATTCGTCCAGTCAACGACAAGGACGCGGCCTTGCTCCCGGTCGGCGAGAAGAGCCAGTTTCGCATCGTCAAGGGCCACATCCTGTTGAACGTGCCCGAAGGCGATGGAAAAACGCGCGAGTATCTGGTGGTCGGAATGAAGCCGCTCAAGCCGGATGAGGACTACCAGAGCACACCCGCAGCGGGTCCTGTCCAGCTCCAGCGCAGGACGGACCCAAACCCGGCGCAAGACAGCGCCAAGCCCGCGGACAGCGATCCGGCAGATCCGGCGGCATCGCGAGTACAACCGATCCGGTACAGCCAACCAGATCCTCAGCCGCCTGGCGGAGCGTATAGCAGACCCGTTGCTGTGCTGCCGACTTCGACCGACTCGAGCGTTGCGACTGTTCCAAGGCCGCTCGCTGCCACGCCGGAGGCTCCGCAGTCCGAGTCGAGCGCGTCCGCCAATAAGCCCTTGACGGCAGCGCAGGTGATGGGATTAGTGGCAGGCGGCGTGGCGAGCGCCCGCGTAGCGGCATTGGTCCGGAACCGCGGGATCTCGTTCCAACCGACCTCCGATTTTCTCACCGACCTGAAGAGTGTCGGCGCCAGCGAAGAGTTGCTGAACGCCGTCGCTCACGCCAATGTTCCGGGGGATGCGGCAGCCGCGACAACAACTCCCAATGCCCAGCGCTCCCCAGCGTCGCCCAATAATGCGACACAAGCCCGCGGGCTTCAGGCAACCGAGCGGCAGGACCGGGCGGCCGAGTTGGCGCGGCCCGACGATCCAAGCGTCCACCTGGAACTGGCTGACGCCCTGGGACAGGAAGGCAAATGGAGCGAAGCGGCAGCGCAATACGCGGCCGTGATCAGCAACGATCCCAACAATGCCGCGGTACACAACGATCTCGCTCTGGCCCTGAGAAAATCGGGCGACATCGAGGGCGCCATACGCGAATATCAGCGAGCGCTGGCCATCAACCCGTCCCAGGCGGCGATTCATGATAACCTGGGCGTCGCTCTCAGCCAGAAAGGCGATGCCCAGGGGGCGATCGCGCAGTTCCGCGAAGCCATCCGCAACGATCCTCGAAGCGCCCAGGCCCACAACAATCTCGGTAGCATGCTCGAACAGCAGCGGGACCTGGACGGCGCCATCCGCGAGTATCAGCAGGCCATCGATCTGGGGGGCACCGGGGACGTCCAGTACAACCTGGGCAGCGCGCTCGACCTGAAGGGTGAACTTAACGGCGCGATCTCTTCTTTCCGGCAGGTGCTGAAGACGAATCCTGACGATGTCAGGACACGCTGCGCGCTGGGCGGCGCGCTGGAGCGGAAAGGAGACCTGCAAGGCGCATTCCACGAGTACGACATCGCGCGGCAGCTGGCGCCCAACGATGCCACCGTGCAAGCGAATTACAACCGCCTGGCGAAGTCTTCTTCAGCGCATAACACCACCGGTTCCGGTACGTAGCCCCTTGTGTTGTCGCGCTTTTCCACCACCCCTTGTTCCCATCCTCCCCGAGAAGGGAAGGCCTGGGTTCCCGATTCCAACTCTCGCCACCATCCCGGGAGCTAAGCTCCGCTGCCGTCCGCACGCGGGTTCGTCTGTATGGGAACTGCTGCGGTGAGGGTGGTGCCAGTCCCCGTCGAACTCAATTCGAGGCTGCCGCCCAGTTGCCGCAGACGCTCGCCCATCCCGCGCAGCCCCACGCCCATTTGGGGTGGCGCTGCCGAGCCGTCGGACGGGATTCCCTTGCCGCTGTCGCTGACGTGCAGGACGGCAGACCCGTCTTCAATCGCCAGCCGGATGCGCGCGTCACGGCTTCCCGAGTGCCGGTGAACATTCGTCAGGCCCTCCTGGAGGACGCGATAGACGGCGATTTCCGCTTCCCGGGAGAGGCGCGGAAAGCCATCTTCCATTTCGAGCCTGGTTTCAATGCCGCTCCGCCTCTGAAATCCTTCCACGTACCACGCCACGGACTGGGACAGTCCCATTTCATCGAGCATGGGCGGATACAGCAGGTAGGACGCGGTGCGGAGTTCGCTGAGCGACTCCTCGGCCAGGCGCGTGCACTCCTCGATTTCCGCCCCGATCCTGGACGCGGAGCGCGACTTGGCGTTCTGCAGCATCTCGAGCTTCAGCTTCAGGCTGGAAAGATACTGGCCGACGGTGTCGTGCAATTCGCGACCGATGTGCCGCCGCTCCTCGTCCTGGATGCGGAGCAGGTCGAGCGTAAGTTCGCGGAGCGATTTTTCCGATTCTTCCAGTCGGAGTCGCGCCCGCATCCTGTCGGTGATGTCGCGCACTACCTTGGTAAATCCGATCAGGTGCCCGTTATCGCCGTGCACCGCGGTGATAACGACGCTCGCCCAGAATTCAGACCCGTCTTTGCGAACGCGCCGCCCTTCTTCTTCAAAACGGCCCTCACGCGCGGCCGTTTCGAGCACGCGTTGCGGTTTTCCGGCTCTTCTGTCGCCTTCAGGAAAGAAGCATGAGAACTGCTTGCCCAGGATCTCGGACGCCTGGTATCCATGGATGCGCTCCGAGCCGCTGTTCCAACTTGTCACGCGCCCGCCGGGATCAAGCATGAAGATGGCGTAGTCATGGACGCTATCGACCAGCAACTGGAGCCGCGCTTCGGACTGCTGCAGGCTAGCCTTGAGCGCGGAAACATCCACCCAGGTGATCACCGCGCCGTCTAGCTTGTTTTCGGAAGTCCGGTAAGGCCGGATGCGCATCGAGTACCAGTGCCCCTGGCGGTCCTGTACCTCCTGTTCCTTGACCGTAACCGCGTCAATCGACTCGGTAATCAGCGCTTCCATTTCGGGCAGATCGAAATTGGGTTTGATGTCGCCAATGGGCCGCCCCACATCGCTCGGAATCAGGTTCAGCAGCTTCTCCGCCAACGGTGTGAATCGCCGGACGCGCAGATCGTTCCCCAGCATGAGTATGGGAATGTTGACGCTCGCCAGCAGATTCAGCATGTCGTTGTGAGCCACGCTGAGTTCCATATTGCGGTTCTGCAGCTCTTCGTTCAGCGTGGTGAGCTCTTCGTTGGTGGACTGCAGCTCTTCCTTGGCGGTCTCGAGTTCCTCGTTGGTGCTCTGCAATTCCTCGTTTGAAGAGAGAATCTCTTCGTTGGCGGACTTCAGTTCCTCCGTGGTGGTGTCCTGCTCCTCGATGACGGATTGCAGCGTGCTCTTGGTCTGCGTGAGTTCGTGCCGGAGTTGGCTCAGCTGGCGCTGGCTGCCCCGCTCGGCCTTCAGCCGGACTCGCGCGGCGGGAAGTTTGACCTTCTCGGGCTGCGTTTCCGGCTTGGATGCCTGGAACAGGACGAGATAGTAGCGTTCGGCAGGCGTGGGGCCGCGGAGCGGAATCACTTCGATGTCGACGTCATGCGTGCCGCCGTTAGACCTGACCTCGACTCCTTCCTTCTTGACGATGGCGTCGTTCTTTTTGGCTTTCTGCAGCGCGCCGCGCAGATCCACCAGCAGTCCCTCGCGCGCCATCCTCAGCAGGCTCAAGCTCGCCTGGCCGGGGGTGGGCTCGAGAAAAGGCCCGGTCCGGCCGCGGAACTGGACGATTTCGTAGTCGCTGTTGACAATCACGCCGGCAGGCGCGAAGCGGGATAGCAGGATGCGATCCGCTTCCTTCTGCATGTCAAATCCCGGCGTGGGCTCCTCGTACACTCCTTTCCTCGCGATGCGGCCCGCGTCATACTCCGACATCCCGGAAAACTCCAGCGGCAGCCGGAGCGTAGTCGCCCTCTTGGCGTAGATCTTGTTTTTCTTGTCGAGCAGCGTGAAATGGTCGGCAAAGGCGCCGATCGTTTCCGAGCTTCCCAGCAGCAAGAAGCCTGTGGGCCTAAGCGCGTAATGAAAGACGGGAATGATGTGTTTCTGCAGGAACGCCCCCAGATAGATCAGCAGGTTGCGGCAACTGATCAGATCGAGGCGCGAAAAAGGCGGGTCTTTCGAAACATCCTGGCGCGCGAACACAAACTTGTCGCGCATGCTTTTGATGATCTGGTAGCCGTTCGGGGTTTTTATGAAGAACCGGCGCAGGCGCTCCGGCGAGACTTCCGCCGCGATGTTTTCCATATAGAGGCCGGCACGCGCCCTCTCCAGGGCTGCATCGCTGATGTCGGTGGCGAAGATCTGAATTTCCTGCGTGCCCGCGGTATCACCGAGGTATTCCATCAGGCAGATCGCGATCGAATAGGCTTCCTCGCCGGTCGAGCAGCCTGGCACCCAGATCCGGATGGGCGCTCCGGGGCGCCGGTCCTGCATGAGGACGGGAAAAACTTTCGTCTTGAGCGCCTCGAACACCACGGGATCACGGAAGAATCCCGTCACGTGGATAAGGATGTCCTGGTAAAGGGCGTCCAGTTCCGCCCGGTGTTCCTCCAGGTAGGAGACGTAATCCCTGAAGCTCTGCAGTTTGAGCAGCACCATGCGGCGCTTGATCCGGCGCTTGATGGTGGTGTGCTTGTAATGCGTGAAATCGACCCCAGAGGCGCTCCGCAACAGGGTGAATATCCTGCGGAGGTGCTCCTCGCCCTCAGCGGGCATTTCGCCACCCTCTTCGAACGGCCGCGGTTCGAGCAAATACGGATGATGAGCGATCCGCACCAACTCGCGCGCGATTCCTTCGGGCGAAAGCACGAAATCCACGCATCCGGCGGCCACCGCGTTGCGCGGCATGTCGGCATAGCGGGCCGATCGCGCGTCCTGGGCGAACGTGATTCCCCCCTCCGTCTTGATTGCTTTCAGACCCAGCGTTCCATCCGAAGCGGTTCCCGAGAGGATCACGCCGATGGCCCGGCCGCCCAATTCTTCCGCGAGCGAGCGCAGGAAATAGTCGATCGGCAGGTGCCGCTGGTCGGGCGTACGCGGAACCAGGCGAAGGTGCCCTTTCTGGATCGCCATGTTGGTGTTGGGCGGAATAACGTAGATGCGGTCGCGCTCAACCGCCATGTCGTCCTTCACTTCGGTAACGATGGTGCGCGTGGCGCGCCCCAGCAGTTCACTCAGAGCGCTTTCGTGCTGCGGAGCGAGGTGCTGGACGAAAACCAGCGCCATGCCAGGATTGTTCGGCAGGTGCGAGAGAAGCTGGGTGAACGCTTCCAAGCCGCCAGCCGACGCTCCAATGCCGACAATCGGGAACAGCGTGGACTCCGTAGCCTGCGGCTCCGGAGGGCGGTCTTCAGCCTGGACCCGCTTGCCTTCAACCTTCCCCGTCGCGGCGGACGCTTTTGGCGTCTTTTCGTCCGGCTTTAGGATCCTGCTTCGTTCCTTGGCGGAAGGTTCTCGCTTTTTCATGGGTCATCTGTCCCTACGTCATTATGTTGGTTCGTCAGAGTTCAGTGGCTCAGTACGGAAGGCAAGCAGTTCGACCGCGATGGGCTTCGAGTGAACCAAGTGACCTACTGAGGGACTGACGTACTCACACACTTCGGGCCGAAAGCCCACTTCTTATGAGCAGCCTCAGCATACTGCTGGACGACAATACATTCAAGTGAATCACCGCCCCGGACCGCCTTGGATACAAAGGACGGGCCTGGATGGCAAGAACTCGTAAAGTGCGCCTTTCCGCATGGGCTTTGGATTTAACCGGAAAGGCGAGCGCTCTGCCCGTACTCAACGCATCGAGGGCCGGTACAGGCGCAGCGGCCACCGATTTCGCTCTTCGATGAGCAACAGACGATTGTACTTGGCGAGCCGCTCGGACTGAGTGATCGAACCGTTTTTGAACTGGTCCGCGCCCCACCCGACGGCGAGGTCTGCCGCCCAGTCATCTTCGGTTTCGCCGCTGCGCACGCTGAGGACAACCACCCAGCCGGCCGATCGCGCGAGCGCCAGAGCGCGTGCCGCTTCGCTCAGGGTCCCCGCCTGATTCACCTTCAGGAGCAAAGCATTACATGCGCCCAAATCGATCGCCCGCCGGATGCGTTGCGCATTGGTACAAAGGAGGTCGTCGCCGAGGACCATGGCTTTATTTCCGATGGCTTGATGCAGCCTGGGCCAGTACTGCCAGTCGTCCTCCGCAAGGCCGTCCTCGACGCTGATGATCGGATAGCGCTCGACCCACGCCCTCAGCCGCGCGATCATGGCCTCACTATCGAGCGTCGGACCGCCAGCTTGGTGGCCCGGTCCGGAACCAGCGAGATCGTAGCCTCCGTCATGATAGAAATGGCTCGAAGCGACGTCCACGCCGAGCGCGATCTCCTTCCCCGCGGTGAATCCCGCGGCGCCGACCGCTTCGACGGCCAGTTCGATCATCTCCTCCGCCGTCCGGCAGGGCGGCGCTAACCCTCCTTCGTCCGCCGTGAGCAGACGCATGCCGTAACGGCGCAGGATTATCTCGGCTGCCGTCTGGTAGACCTCGTACGCTGTGGCCAGCGTCGCGTCAATGGTAGCGGTCTCGAGCGGAATGATCAAAACGTCCTGTATCGGCACTTGTCCGCCGGCATGCTTGCCCCCGCTGAAAAGATTGATCGTCAGGCGAGGCAGCGAGTCCGGCTCCCGCGCCGCGAGAGCGGCAAAGTAGCGATAAAGAGGCAGTCCGTGCGCGATGGCATTCGCGCGGGCAAAGGCCATCGAAGCCGCCAGAATCGCGTTCGCCCCCAGCCGCGATTTGCTTCCGGTGCCGTCAAGCGCGATCATCGCCTCGTCGACTTGCGATTGAGCGCTCTCGGGGTCGCCGGTGAACTCAGTCCCAACAAGAGCCGCGTTGAGGTCGCGATTGACGGACCGAACAGCCTTCCGGCAGCCGAGGCCACGATAACGCGCCGGGTCGCCATCGCGCAGCTCGTGGGCTTCGGCCTGGCCGGTGGAAGCGCCGCTGGGAACCGATGCGGACGCGGAAATGCCGCCCTCGAGCGCGCAAGTGGCACTGACTGTGGGCCGTCCGCGGCTATCCAGAATCTCGCGAGCGGTCAAGAGCTGAATTTTTGGCATCACGAATCCAATCGGGCCAGGAACTCGGAAATCAACCGGCCCACGCCCGCCGGCGGTGCGGCGATGAGCGAGATCACCGCTTTCCGCTGCCGGACACGCTCGTCGGCGTTCAGATATTCCAGCGGCGAGCGTCCGATGACGCGCGCCAGCAAGCAACCGAGCGTGTGCCGCACGGCCCGCGGCTCCAAGTCGCTCGCCCAGTCTGCATCATCCGCCGCCGGGCCCGCCATTCCGATCGCCGCGCGATACGTTCGCCAATAAACCTCGGCCGCGCTGGCGAAGTCCAGACGGCGATCTTTCAAGTGATGCGCCTTGCTGCACAAATGAGCCAGTGAGAATCCCAGATCGAAGGCGGGATCACCGAAATGCGCCACTTCGTAATCGAGCAGAACCAGCCGGCTGCGGTGCACCAGGACATTTTTGGGACTGTAGTCGCCGTGCACCAGCGTGATGCGGCGCGAGCGTGTGTCCGCCACCAGACGGTGAAGAAAGTCCGCAGCCTCCGGCGCCTGCCCGGCCGAGTAGATGTAATAGGGCTCGAGACGTAGCGACTCAAAGAAGGACGTGTCCGAGAAGGCCTCCTGAACTTCCTGCTGGGCGGCCGCCCGCCGATGGACGAGACCGAGCAGCGTACCGAACTGCTCCACGTAGTCCAGATTCAGATCGCCGGCGAGCAGCGCACTCTTCCAGTTCGTGTGCGGGAGCGGTACGGCCTCCATCGCGATAAGATGCTGCTCGCGGTCTTCAAAAACGAGTTTGGGCACGGCGCCCGGCGGCGCCAGCCGCGCGTACCATTGAAGCGCAAGCGCCTCGCGATGAACTCTCTCCGGGTCGCTGAACCAGTCAACCTCCACGCGCAGCCTGGTCAAGGCTTGCTTCAGCACCCAGGCGCGCCCTTCAGGAAATCGGACCAGCACGGTCCGGTTCGATACTCCTCCGGCAAGGTTCTCGAAGGAAGGCGTCCCTCCCTCAGAATTCGGGCGGCGCCCGCGAAGGTAATCGGCCAGCGCGCTGAAGTCTTCGATATCGAGCGGCTTCAAAGATCCTCCGCCTTAGCGCTCTCGAGTCGCGCCCCGGGCCGCCAGCAGAACAGATCGCAAGCGCTGTCCAACGATGATCTCTTCGCCCGGTTGGATGGTCATAGAGACGAGCTCCAGGTGATCGGGTTCCTTGAGTTCTTTCTTGTTTGGGTTTCCCTCACGGACGGCAGAGACGCCACTGGGATTGTCAGGACCAAGGACTTCAATCGCCGGGTCACCGTCGCGGAGTTTCTGAACGCAGTCCATGACGCTGAAGTTCCAGCCCTGCTGATCCC
>JASHQD010000592.1 GCA_030037755.1 Terriglobia bacterium | reverse complement strand
CAACCGGTGCCGTGCGGCATGCCACGCGGCGTGGCCGTAAAGTAAAGCTCACTGTCCACATAGAACCGGATCATCTCCGGCTCCCACTCGACCGCAAACACGTGAAAGGCATCGGCGAAGTTAAACACCCGGTCGGTATGGTGTTTCTCGTCACGCAAAATGAAGCCTGCGGTCATGTCGTCGGTGCCGAGGCCGTTTGGCCCGGGTCCGTGCAAGCTGCCGTGGACCTTGGAGGGCTCCTTGCCGATATTCTCCATGATGTCGATTTCGCCGCAGCCCGGCCAATGCACCTTGTCGACGTCGTAGCCAAGCATCCAGAATGCGGGCCATATTCCCTGCCCTGACGGAATCCGGATGCGCGCCTCGAAGCGCCCGTAAGTCTGCGAGAACAGCCCCTGCGTCTTGAGCCGTGCTGACGTGTATTGGCGCGTGACCGTGGATTGAGAACGGCCCTGGCCGTTGGCCCCTGGGTCCGCCGGACCGGTGAACGTCTCGCGCCGGGCCGTGATCACCAGATTCCCGTCCTCGATGGAGACGTTCTCGGGCCGCTCGGTGTAATACTCGAGCTCGTGATTGCCCCAGCCGTCGCCGCCCACACCAAGATCGTAGGTCCACCACGCCGGGTCCGGCGCGGAACCGTCGGGGCCGTTGAACTCGTCGCTCCAGACAAGCTTCCACCGGGGCTGAAAATGGCGGCCCTGCGCGCACAACTTGAGGACTGTGCTGGCGCCGAGCAGGGCTGAGCCCAGAAGCACGACTCCCGTAAGAAGTCGAACTCTGAAGGATTTGGATTTGACGTTCATGGAAGGATCAGTTTAGGACGGCCGACACCAAAGGGCAAGTTCCCGGCGTGACGCTCATCGCAGCACCAGCAGCAGCCCAAGCAGGCAGATCCAGAGCGCGTCCATGAAATGCCAGTAGATGCTGGTGACCTCGACGGCTGTGTCTCGCCGCAATCCCCAGCGAATCTCGCGTGCGTGCGCGGCGAGGTACAGCAGCGCCACTAATCCGCCCACAAGATGAAGCGCATGCGCGCCGGTCACCACGTAGAACAGAGCGCTGCTCGGATTTCCGGCCAGGTAGAAGCCTGCGGCAAGAAGCTTGCGCCAAGCTAGCCACTGTCCTGCCAGAAATGCGAGACCAAGGCCAAGAGTGACATATAACCAGGAGCGAAATGCCCGCGCATGATCGTGGGTGAGAGCACGACGCGCAAGCTGCAGGGTTCCACTGCTCGCAAGCAGCACAACGGTGTTGAGATAAAGGACCGGCGGGAGCGGTGTTCGGACCCAATTGCCCCCCGCATGTCTCCGCCAGGCAAAGATCGATGCCAGGCTGATAAAGAGCATCGATACCGAAGTCAGTGCGACGTAGATGCCGGCGCGGGTGGCTGCCGCGGGCGTATTCCAGCCCATCGGGTTCCAGGGGCCGGAGTCGCCCCCGCCGGGGTCGAAGCCGCGGGGACCGCCACCGAGATCCTTCAGAGCAGGCTGCGGTGTGGAGGAATCAACTTCGGACGCGGTGTGCGGCGCTTTGGAAAGCGTGCCGGTTGCCATCGGCTCTTACGCGCGGCGCGGCAGTCTCGGGGCCGCCGAAGCCGTCTGCCTGTAGGGTGAGATGATCGAGCTGCGTTGCCAGGATGAACCTTTTTCCGTCCAGTGCCGGGTGAAAACATCACTCATGGTGATGCCGATGAGGACGGCGAGCCACAGCAGGGCGGCCACGATCACAACACGGGTCATGCCCGTCTGATACTTCAAGTGCATGAAGAAGAGCACGACCAAGGTAGCCTTGAAAACGGCAATCACCAGCGCCACGACCGTGTTGAACGGACCGAGATCGATGAATGCCACGCCGGTGGTGATCGCGGTGAGCACGACGAGCGACACAAAAATAACGAAGTAGAGCCTCTTCGGGAGGACGTGCTCAGACATACCGGCCACCGATCAGATAGAGTAACGGGAAAAGGAAGATCCACACGATGTCAACAAAGTGCCAGTAGAGCCCCACGATTTCGACCCAGTTGTAGTTCCCACCCGTCACCTTGCCCTGCTGGGTGAAAATCAGCAAAGTCGTGAGCAGACCGAGGCCGACAATCATGTGCAGCGCGTGAAGGCCCGTCATGCAGAAATAGAAGATGAAAAACAGCGCCAAATGTGGAAGCGTGGCGTGAAAATGGTTGACCATCTCGAGGCTCTCCCGGCTCGGCGCCCAGTTCACACCGGGTATGAGGCCCTCGAGATAATCTCCGTACCACTCATAGCGCAGCTTGACGTAAACGAATGCAAAGCCCATGATCCAGGTCAGGATCAGGTAGATGGTCAACGCGTGCTTTTGGCGCAATTGGGCCGCGCGCACACCTAAGGCCATCGTCAAGCTGGAGCAGATCAACAGAACCGTGTAGAAAGCGCCGTATTGGATCTTCAGCAGATGGCTGCCGGCGGTAAAAGCTTCGAAGTACAGGTTGCGGTAGAGCGAATAGCCACAGAATAGCCCTCCGAAAAACAGAACTTCGGTGGCCAGAAAAAGCCACATGCCGAAGGTATCGGCAACCGTCTGCTGCTGGAAGTCGTCGAACTGGTGCGCCACAGGAGCGGCACTGACATGGGCGTCAGCCAACGTGAGCCTCCTCGTGTCCATAAGCGTAGGCTTCCTGCGTGACGATCGGAGTCACGTCGAAGTTGTTCGTCGGCGGTGGCGAAGGTATGGTCCACTCGAGGCCCTTGGCGCCCCAAGGATTGGGTCCCGCTACCGGCCCCTTGAAGGCCGACCAGGTGAAGTATACAAGCGGGATGAAATATCCGACGGCCAGGATCGAAGCGCCCGCCGATGACATGACGTTCAGCACCTGAAACTCCGGCGGGTAGACCGCGTACCGTCGCGGCATGCCCAGGTAGCCCAGAATGAACTGCGGTCCGAAGGTCAGGTTGAAACCGGCAAACACCAGCAGGCAGGCGAATCGGGCCCACGCTTCGGGATAAAGCTTGCCTGTCATTTTGGGCCACCAGAGATGGAGTCCGCCGAGGTATCCCATGATGGCCCCACCGACCATGACGTAGTGGAAGTGGGCCACGACGAAATAAGTGTCATGCAAATGAACGTCGGTGCCGAGCGAGGCCAGGAACAGTCCGGTCAGTCCGCCGATCGTGAAGAGCCCGATGAATCCGATCGCGTAGAGCATGGGCGCATCATAGGAGACCGACGCCTTGTGCATGGTCGCCGTCCAGTTAAAGACCTTGATGGCTGACGGTATGGCCACGGCGAAGCTGAGCGCCGAGAAGACAAATCCCGCGTAAACCGATTGCCCGGTCAGGAACATGTGAAGTCCCCAGACCATGAACGAAATGGCCGCGATCGCGACGCTGGAAAAAGCGACGAAGCTGTAACCGAAAACGCGCTTGCGGCAGCCGGCCGCGACGAGTTCGCTGATCACGCCCATGGAGGGCAGAATCAGAATGTAGACTTCAGGGTGCCCGAAGAACCAGAACAGGTGCTGGAACAGAATCGGATCGCCGCCGAGCGCGGGATCAAAGATTCCGACGTGGAACACGCGCTCGAGCGCGATCAGCGCCAGGGTGATGGCGATCACCGGCATCGCTAGGACGAAGATCACGCTGGTTGCGTACAGTGACCATATAAACAGCGGCAGCCGGAACCAGGTCATGCCCGGCGCGCGCATCTTGTGAATGGTCACCATGAAGTTGAGCCCGGTCAGAATCGAGGAGAACCCGGAGATGAAGATTCCCACGGCGGCGGACAGCACATGGCCGTTGGCGTACGTTGTGCTCAGAGGAGTGTAAAGAGTCCATCCGGTGTCGACGCCGCCGCGGATCACAGCCAGCATGAAAACGCTGCCGGCCAGCATGAAGATGTACCAACTCAGGAGATTGAGTTTGGGAAAGGCGACGTCGCGGGCGCCAATCATTATCGGGATAAGGAAATTCCCCAGCACCGTCGGGATCGACGGAGCCAGGAAGAAGAAGATCATGATCAACCCGTGCGCCGTGAAGAGCTTGTTGTAGCTGGCGGGCTCCATCAGCGCGCCTTGCGGCTCGACCAGGTTCAGACGCATCAGCGTGGCCATCAATCCGCCCACGGCGAAGAACCCGGTGATGGCGAACAGATAAAGCCACGCGATCCGCTTGTGGTCGGTGGTGAACAGCCAGGAGCGCCAGCCGTAATCGGCGTTCAGGTAATGCACTTCCGGCAAGGTTGGCGTGACTTCGACCGCAACCGTGCTCATTGCTGTGTTGCCTTCCTTTCCCCGGGAGATCCGAGCGACTTGATGTAGGCGATCAGTTGCAGGACCTCCTCCTCATTCATTTGACCCTGATACGTCGGCATGGTGGGCGGGTAACCGACAATGGCTTCCGGTCCCAGGATCGACTCGCGGAGATATGCGTCGTCGGCTGTGACGGTCTTCCCGTTCTGCAGCTTTACCTGGCTTCCATACAAGCCGCGCAACGGCGGCACCCCCGGCTTGCCATCGGGAGTGTGGCAGGTATTGCAACCAAGCTGGGTGTAAAGCAGCTCCCCCGAAGCAAACATGGGTTTCGAATTCAACTGGCTCGTCAGCCAGCGCGAGTAGTCCTCATGGCTCATGACAAAAATCGAGCCCACCATGGTGGGATGGCCCATTCCGCAGAACTGATCGCAAAACAGGTGATATTGACCGGTCTGGGTCGCCTCAAACCACTCCGTGGAGTACATCCCCGGGACGACATCGCGCTTGATTCGGAAAGCCGGAACTCCGAAGTCGTGAATCACGTCTTCAGAAGTCATGGTCAGCTTGACCGGCTCGTTCACGGGCACGTGCAATTCGTTGATTTCGCGAGGCCCCTCTGGATGTTGGACCTTCCACATCCATTGCTTGCCGACCACGAAAACCTCGGTGGCGTTGGCGGGCGGAGTGGAAGCGCGCATGAACAAGTGCGCGGACCAGATGAAGATGAAGACGCAGATCAACGAAGGGATAATCGTCCAGGTCAATTCCAGCAGCAGATTGCCCTCGTACTGCGGCGGCACCTCGTTCTTTTCACGTCGCCGGTACTTGATCGCGAAGTAGAAAACGGCCGCAAAAATGAGACCCGCAAAGAAAATCGTGAGCGCGGTCAGAAAGAAATAGAGATAGTCCCATTCCACGGCAAGCGTGGAAGCTTGGGGAGGATGAAAAGGAAAGCTGTGCCACATAATCTGTTCTTAACCGCTTTCGATCAGGTACCGGACCTGCCTGGCGTGCTCTTGAACATCACCAGCATCAGCCCACCCAGGCAAACCACGGTGACGGCGGCTCCAATCTGCAGCGCTCGCGAAATGATCAGGCTGTATTTGCCGGTTTGCGGATCATACTCGCAGCAGTAAAGCAGTATCGCGTCCACCGGATTGCCGATCTTGCCCTGCGAGGCCTCCACGAGGCCGAGCCGCAGGTTGCCCGCCGGATACTGGATGCCATAGAAGTACCGGTCCACTTTGCCATCCGGCGTGAGCACGACAATCCCTGTGGCGTGGATGTACTGCTTGATGTTCTTATCGTAATGGTAGCGAAATCCAACGGCCTGGGTCAGCCGGTCGATGGAATCCTGGTCCCCAGTTAGGAAGTGCCACCCGCCGGCAGCGCCCGGCCGTCCGTAAAGGCCCGTATAGACCGCCTTCTTGGCGGCGGCCAACGGCGGCGTTTCGGTGGGATCAAAACTAACCGTTACGACGTCGTAGTCTTTGCCGAGATCTAGCTTCATTTCTCTTAAGCTCTGCTCGAGGCCATTCAGCGAGGTCGTGCACAGCATCGGACACTCGTAGTAGACCAGCGAAAGGATCACCGGCCGCTTTCCGAAAAACTGGCCCAGGGAGACAACATCGCCGCTCTCGTCCCGAAACGGAATGTCGAGCGGAACCTGCTGATTCAGCTTCTGGTCGATGCCCACGTCGCGAAAGGCGGGAGGCAGCTGGTTCGCCGGAGGCGCCTGGGCATGAGCAGCTCGCTCCCCGAGCAGGCCCACAACGGCGAGCGCAGCGAGAATCGTGAGCACCGCTCGAAGCCTCGCGGTCAGATTGCCACTTCGCGCACTTTCAAACTTGGTTCTCATCAAGCACATCTGTCCAAACCCATCACCTGATCAAACCTAAGGCTCAGACCCTGGAGCCGCCGCTCGCATCCCGGGCGTCTGAGACGTAGTCGGCGCCTTCTTTGCCTCAGGTCCACCGCCTGCGCCGGAGGCGGCCGCTCTCGCCGGAAGGCCTCTTTGAAGTACCAAATCCATCGCTCGGTCGATAGGAATCCGCACCACGCCGGCTCCCTGGTCGACCCAACCATACGACCCGAGAGTCTGCTGTTGCTGCTGAAGGTAGTCGTGCAAATCCTCCTGGGCGTTGACTTGTAAACGCGGGCCCGGGGGAAGCACGCGCCCCGGTTGGAGCGGTGACGGAACTACGGTCGTCGTTTCCTGCGTAAACATAAATCGGAACGTGCCGTAGCCGACGATCAGCCCGAAAATGAGCAAGCCCACAAAGGCACCCGCCAACACCGCCACGTTTCGGACTCCGGCGTCGGTCTTTTCGTGGGCGTACTGCCCGTGTTCGTGTTGATGCGCGCCCGTGCTAGCTTCCAACGGTCAGCACTCCTTCGAATCTTGGATCGTGCAGCGGCAACAGCGGGCGGCTCTTGAGTTGCCAGGCAAACCAAGCCACCCAGACGCCGCCGACTCCCAGGAACGTCACCGGATCCATCCAGCTCAGCTGCGGCCCTTTGGGCGAGAATGCCGGTGAAATCATCCAGTAAAGGTCGACCGTTTCCATCAGCACGAGGATGATGCAGACGATCGACAGCATCCGGTTACGGCGCGTCACAGCCCTCTGCAACAGCAGCAGGAACGGCGTGGCAAAGCGGAAGAGGAACAGGGCCACGGCGACCGCGCCCCAGGTCCCGCGCGCCCGCACCACGTACCAGGGGATCTCGTCCTGAAGATTGCCGGCCCAGATGATCAGAAACTGGTCGAACTGCAGGTACGCCCAAAGCATGATGAAGACCAGCAGAAGATTGCCGTAGTCATTAAAGCGCTTGGGCTCGGCCAGGGTGGCAAAGGGCTCGTATCTTGAAAAAGCCGTCAGGGTCAACACCACCAGAGCTACGCCCAACAGCGCGGGCACTACCATGAAGATCATGCCGTAAATGGTCGAGAAGAACCCCGGCTCAAGCGACATCACCCAGTCAATCGCCGCGTACGTGACCGTAAATCCGAACAGAACCAGGCCCGGTCCGCTCATCCGCCGCATCCGGTCGAAATAGCCGCGCGAACCTCCGTCGGCGTCCTCCTGCAAGGACCAGCGGTTCAGCAGGTAAATCCAGAGGAACCAGATTGCGAAGTAGACGACGGCCCGGACGACCCAAAACCGCGCATTCAGGTACTCGAGCTTGAAGTGTGTAAGATCGAGAGAGGCGACGAGGGTT
>JASHQD010000591.1 GCA_030037755.1 Terriglobia bacterium | reverse complement strand
GTCAAAGACCGCCGTTCCCGTCGGCACTTCGAACGTTTGCAACGGGATGCGCGCTTGAATCATGGCCAACGTTTGCCGTATTCCGTTACCTGTGATGCTGCGGCAGATGGGGTAAAGCTCCGCCGCAAATCGGTGCAACTCGGCGCCAGTCTCCTCCGCCTTCCTCTGGTCAACCCCCTTGAGCAAGTCCATGGCTTACTGGAAGTTCGGGTAGGTGCGGTCTCGTTCGGAGATCACTTCGACCCCACCAGGCCAGGCAATCCCGAAGGCCGGGTCGTCCCATCGCACTCCGCGCGCCGATGCTGCATTGTAGATCTCTGACATCTGATAGAAGACCTCGGTGTTATCCTCCAACGTCAGAAAGCCGTGCGCGAATCCCTCGGGCACGTAAGTCATGTTCCACTTTTCAGCGGCAAGAACGACCCCGACCCACTCCTTGAATGTCGGCGACTCGGGACGCAGATCCAGTAAGGCGTCGTAGATGGCCCCCCGCGTGCACCGCACGACTTTAGCCTCGGCGTAAGGGAACACTTGGTAATGCATGCCTCGAAGCGTTCCCTTTCGCAGGTTGAAAGAAATGTTGCATTGCGCCAGCTTGGAATTCAATTTGTGGCTTTCGAACTCATTCTGGCACCAGGAGCGCGCAAAGAAGCCGCGTTCGTCCAGCCTGGGCTCGAGCTGAATCTCGAAAGCCCCTCGCAGTTTGGTTTCTAGGAAGACCATTAGCCGTGATTCAATGCAGGGCCGGTGGACTCACTCTTCCGGGTTGCGCCGGGGCAATCCTAATGCGCCCACCCGGAGAGTGTACTCGGCCATTGGCCTACAGTCCGAACAAGAATAGCGCTCGACCTGCCGACGCCAAGACGACCTGGTGGCCGTCCACGCTGAATGAGATCGGCGCTGCGTAGGTGTCCCCTCCGAGAAACACCCGCCACAACTCACGTCCAGTCGCCGAATCGATTGCAAAAACAAACCCTCCTGATGCCCCGAATACGAGGCCACCCCCTGTTGCCAAGAGGCCACTATGGCCATAAGCGAAAGATTCCTTCCAATCTGGCGAGAAGCATTCCCATTTTCTCGCGCCAGTTGCAGGATCTAACGCTCGCACGACCGGAGTCGGTGGCTCCGTCCAGGGGCCAGCGCTGCCCGCGTAGAATCCGAGGTCCCCGCGCCTGGCGTTTCGGGACTTCGTAAATACTGCTGCCCCTTCGGTGGCCGGGATGAAGATCAATCCGCTCTTGTGGTCAAAGGCCGCATTTTGCCAGTTAGTCCCACCCCCGGCGCCGGGTCTAGTCGATCGGCCCGACACTGAAACCTCAGCCCCGGAGGAGAGGATGGGATGCCCAGCCGGATCGAGTCCTTTCGCCCAGTTCTGTTCGACGAAAGGCGCACCGGTGAGAAACTCACCGGTTGCTCGGTCGAGCACATAATAGAACCCATTCTTGGTGGCAAGGCAGAGCACATGACGCAACACGCCCTTGACTAGTATGTCCGCCAGGATAGGAGTCTCGGTTGCATCCCAGTCGTGTTCATCGTGGGGAGTGAGTTGGAAATACCATGCCAACTTCCCTGAACTGGCGTGCAAGGCGATCATGCAATCGGTGAACAGGTTGTCGCCAGGACGGACTTCTCCCAGAATGCCCGGGGTCGGATTGCCTACGCCCCAATAAACAAGGTCGAGCGATGAGTCATAACTCCCCGTGACCCAGGTTGCACCGCCACCGGTTCGCCATGCATCGTTCTTCCACGTGTCGTGCCCCAATTCGCCGGGTCCGGGGATCGTGTTGAACTTCCATCGCTGTCGGCCAGTTTCCGCGTCGTAGGCGGCCAAGAAACCGCGAATCCCGTACTCGCCACCAGCGACGCCAACTACGACTGATCCGTTTACGACAAGCGGCGCTCCGGTCATCGTGAAACCGTCAGACGGGTTGGCCACCTCGGTTTGCCAAACAACTTTTCCATTATTTGCATCAATGGCAACCAGGAAATCATCGAGGCTGCCGAAGAACAACAGATTCCCTAGAATGGCGAGGCCTCTGTTCGACCTGAAGACTTCGATCGGTAACCTGTCGGGCAGACTTCGCTGGTATCGCCATCTTAGCGCCCCGGACCGAACATCCAAGGCCACGACAGTGGAAGCGGCCTCCGTCGTGAACACGATTCCGCCAGCGGTGATCGGGGTTGATTCACTCATTTTTTCGCTTGACTCGAACTGGTGAACCCATCGAACTCTAAGTCGCGAAATGTTCTCGGAGGTGATCTCCTTCAATGGCGTGTACCGCCGTCCATCGAGAGACCCTGAGTAGGTCAACCATTCGTCCGGGCTGCTTCCAGCAGTGCGCATCTGTTCATCGCTCACTTGGATGTTTATGGGGGATGATTGTTTCGCGTGCTGGCTGGACGCGGCAAGCTGCAGAGTCCTCAGATAGCCGATGACCTGCCAGCGCTGCTGGGGGGACATTGCGACGGCTGCCATGCCTGTCTGAGGAACACCGTCTCTCACGACTCTATAGATGGCGAAATCGCTGTCGCCGTGGCTGAGTCCCGAACGATTCAGCCCCGGGGCCTGCCCTCCCGCTCCATCATTACCATGGCAGGCCGCGCAGCGTTCGTGGAAGATCCGCGCTCCGCTCTCATGATCCTGACTTGTAACGTATGGGTTCGTGATTGCGCCTTGCAAGCTATATCCCTGCCTAACAAAACCCTCCATGCCGAAACCACCGGGAACACCCGTCATGAACCAAAGCTCACGCCATGACAATTCAGGAACCTCACCTTCCGCCTTGTGAAGGAACAAATCCACGCGCCATGAGATCATCTGCCAATTCGCTCCGTTTGGGATGAAGCGCCCTGATCTGAACTCGAAGATTCCCGCTACCGCGGCGCCAAGGACAATGACGGCCAAGACGGCTGCACCTCGGCTACGAAGGCGCTTCGCTTTCGGTTGATTTCTCGCGATTGTAGATGACTGCTTGATGAACATAATCGCCACCAGGGCGTAAGAGTGACACACCCCGTCAAAGAAGGCCAGGTTAGCGTCGCTATACGGTGTCTCATCCGAGAGTTAAGCGACTGCGGTTGTTTCCTCTACTCTGAAAATCTCATCGGACGATTGTAAA
>JASHQD010000590.1 GCA_030037755.1 Terriglobia bacterium | reverse complement strand
CCGTCGCTCACGTCGATCGCCGCTGAGGCCACTCCGAGACGGACGAGAGCGAGACCGGCATCACAACGAGGCACGGGATAAAGATGCCTCGTGAGGGCTTCTTTGCCCGATAAGTTTTGCGATCGCGAATCGGCTGCCATGGGATGGCCGGCGGTTCGAAGCAAGTCGAGTCCGAGCGCTGAAAGCCCCAGCCTTCCCGTCACGTAGATGCGATCTCCCGGACGAGCCCCCGAGCGCAGCAACGCGCGTCCGCGTTTGACCTCGCCGATGGCGACGATATCGATCGTCGTGGCGCCGTCTGCAACTGCGGTGTCGCCTCCGATGAGGATCGCTCCGAAGCGTTTTGCGAGCGCGTCGATGCCGTCGTAGAAAGCGGCGAGCCAGGAACGCGTCAGACCTCGCTTGAGCGCGAGCGAGAGCAGCGCGAAACGCGGCCTCGATCCCATCGCGGCAAGATCGCTCAGGGCTCGCGCCAGCGCGCGATGCCCGACAGATCGCGGCGGATGAAGATCGAGCCGGAAGTGGACCTCCTCGATCGAAAGATCGGTGGTGAGGACAAACTCGTGGCTGGGCCGAGCGCGAACCAGCGCAGCATCGTCGCCGATGCCCAGGTCGAGGCCGCGCCCGCGTTGCGGCCAGCGGCGCGCGAGCCAGCGGACATATTCAGCTTCGCTCGGAAACGGCACAGCTTCCTCAAAGGGCAAGACGGGAGCTTACATCGGCGATACGTGCCGGCTATTCGTCATTCCCGCTCATTCGTCATTCCCGCGAAAGCGGGAATCCACTTTGACGGCAGAGCGTCGAGATCACGCGCCGGCGCGGGCGCGTTCTGCCTTCATCTTGAGGCGCGCCTGCACGGCGGAGCTTCTCAGTTCGCGCAGGGCATGGCTCGCGATCCAGCGGGCGCTCGGCAGGCCTGTGGCGTGGATTTTGTGGGCCCGCTCGATGGCGGCGCGATTCAGTTCCTGATTGCGCTTGCCGATTTCGCGCAGCGCCCAATTCACCGCCTTCTTGACGAAATTACGCTGGTCGCGCGACTCGCGCTCGATCGCTTCCAGAAAAGATGTGAACTCTGAATCGGAAGCGCCGCGATCGTGCCGCGCGAGCGCGGCCATCAGCGCGAATGCCGCGCGCTTCTGGAATTCTCCCCGTCGCCCGGTCCATTCGAGCGCTTTGCGCCGGGCGAACGGTGTCTTGTCAAACAGCTCGAAACAGCAATTGTCGCAGATTGCCCAGGAATCGAAATCCCGAACCCAACGCTCCATCTGCCCGACGGAAACGCGCATCGGCTCAGCAACCATGGGGGCAAGCATACGAGCTTCCGGTACTTCGGTAGCCCAGAGTTCCAGCGCCAGGGTGTGATTCCGGCCGATTTCGCGCGCCAGTTCTCGCAGTTTCGGTGTGGTGACGCCGAGCGCGCCGTCAATGGGCAGCGCAAACCGAGCCATGCTCGCTTTGACGGCGGGATTTGCCATGGCTCGAAGTCTGGCGAGCACTTCTCTTGCTGTCATGGCCTCGGAAAAAACGGTAGCGCTTACGGGCCGCCGGATTTCGCGATTCCGGATTACGAATGCCAGATTCCGGACTGAACGACTCCGGTAGTGAACGACTCCGGACTGAACGACTAGCACCTTACGGCGCAACCTTGATCAGCACTGTTCCGTGTGCCGGGGCTTTGCCGGAGAATCCGTCGGCCTGCACGCCAAGATCGGTGTGGGACCACAGATCGCGCACGTGCATGGGACCGTTGAGGCCGAGGTCTTTCCAGTGCACCGCAAGAGTTGCCGGGGCGTCGCTCAGGTTGACCAAGGCCACGGCGTGCGCGCCGCCCGCGAGCGGTTTCACCCAAACGCCGTGAGCGGAGTCCAGAACCATCCGATGGCCCTGCTGCCCAAGCGAATCCTGATCGACTGCGACCACTTCGCGATTCTCCAGAATATCCAGCGTCTCGCGCGAGACGTCGCGCAGATCGTTGCCGGCGAGCAGCGGCGCCGCCAGGATGCACCAAAGGCTCATGTGCGTCCGATACTCGTCGGCGCTCATGCCGCCGTTGCCGATCTCGAGCATGTCGGGATCGTTCCAGTGTCCGGAGCCGGCCCACTGCTCGAGGCCAGTTTGATGCATCAGGATTCCGATCATGGAGTCCCAGTTGTCCGATATATCGCCGGTCGTGCGCCAGAGATTGCCGCTCACGGCCGCACCCCACTCCCATACGGCATCGCGTCCATATTGGCAGAGGCTGTAGACGATCGGACGTCCGGTGCCGTGCAAGGCATCGCCCATCTTCTGGTACACGCCCTGCATGTCGGCGTCCTGATAAATCTTGCCGGCGCTGCACCAGTCGTACTTCAGATAGTCGATGCCCCAGGACGCGTAAGTGCGCGCGTCCTGCGTCTCGTGTCCGTAGCTGCCTTCGAAACCGGCGCAGGTCCTGGTTCCCGGCCCCGAGTAGATGCCGAGCTTCAGACCCTTGCTGTGGACGTAATCAGACAGAGCTTTCATGTCGGGAAACTTCTCGTTGGGCCGGATGTTGCCCTGCGCGTCCCGGGTTCCCTGCCAGGTGTCGTCGATGTTCACGTAAATGTAGCCGGCATCCTTCATACCGTTTCGAACCATGGCGTCGGCGATTTCGCGCACGGTTTTGTCATCGATCTTGCCGGCAAAATGATTCCAACTGTTCCAGCCCATGGGCGGCGTGCGGGCAAGCCCGTTCGCGGGCACGGGATGAAGCGCCGGCGGCGGAATGCGCTCCGGCCAGTTGGCCGCGACCTCGGCGGCGGTCGCGCGGCGTGCGGTCAGGTGCACGGGTACGTTGCTCCGCGGCTGCGGCGCCGAAATCTCCAGCGTGTCGCCGGCAATCGTGCCGCTGTAGGAGAGCGTCCTCGACCGCTCGCCGAAGGTCACCTGAACGGAAAACGAGAAGTCGTTACCGGTCACCTGCCCGCTGACGATCGCGAGATCGAACGAGGGCGCGGAAACGATTCCTGTGAGCCTCGTTCCCTCCTGCTTGAAGCGGAACATCAGTTGCATCGTGCTGCCGTTCGATCGCTGCCCGGTCGCCGTCCAGTCGCCGGTAACGTCCGCGGCAAATGCCGAAGGCGCCGCGGCCAAAAGCATCACGATCAGGGATCGCCTCAGCACCTTTGTCATCAACCTAAATCTTTCGTGATTGTCTGTCATAGCTGATAAGACTAGCGCCGTGCTCCGCAGTTTGCAAAGGAAAGAGATGATGGGGTCACTGGGCGAGACGGCGCAGCAGTTCCGGATGTCCCGCGATGAATTCGTCAATCGTTTCCAGGAAGGACGCCGGGGCTGCTTTTCCGCGGCGTTCTTGCCGAAATTCAATGAACTCGTTGGCGGCGGATTGCGGTGCCGGAGAGAGCCGGGCTATCCGTTCTGTAAGGTCTTCTGTCATGCTCGCCAACCGAGTAAAGCATATCCCACCCGGAAAGAGACGAGTGGAACTCGACGCTTCACGCGGTGAGCCGATTTCATCGCCTAAGTGACGATGTCTTCTCCCCCGTCGACCCGGATCACGTTGCCGGTCATCCACTCGGTGCGATCATCCATCAGCGCGGCGATGGCGCGGGCGACGTCCTCAGGGGTGGTGAGCCGGCCGCCCGGATTCCTCATCTTGGCGAACTCGGCCAGCTTTTCGATGCCGGGAATCTTGCTCGAGCCCGGCGTGATCGTCACACCTGCCTGAATGGCGTTGGCCGTGATGCCCTGCGGCATGAGCTCGAAGGCGAGCTGGCGGATGTGCGATTCGAGTACCGCTTTGGCTGCCGAAACCGCACCGTAGGTTGGGATCACGCTGTGCCCGCCGGCGCTCGTCAAGGCGTAAATCCGGCTGCCCCGCCGCAGCATTTTGCGCCGGGCCATCTCCTGCACCCAGTAAACGAGATTGCTGCCCATGACGTCGATGGTCATCTCCATCTGCGCCTTGGTCACTTCCTGCGCGTGGTCTTCGGAGACATAAGGCTGGAGCGATCCGAAGGCGATGGAGTGCAGGAAGACTTTGATGAAATGCTCGCCGCCCGCCGGCTTCCAGCGCTCCTCCATCTGCTCGAAGACGCGGGCCCGCTTCTCGGCGTCTGCGGCGTTGGTGTTGAAGAAGAGCACATCGCGCCCGAAAGCGCGAATCTTGTCCTGAATCTCCTGCACGTGAGGCATGGCGGTGCGACGGTCGAAGTGCACGCCGAAGATATTCAATCCGGCACGCGCCAGCTCGAGGCTGGTGGCCTCGCCAAATCCGCTCGATGAGCCTACGATCAGTGCCCAGGGGGTTAAAGACATTGATCCTCCTCAGAGAATTGAGTCATTGAGCGATTGGGTGGTTGAGTGATTGACTGATCGGGTGATCGGATGATCGGGTCATCGAGTCGTTGCGCCTTCGACACCAAGCCCATTCATTCAATCACTCATTCACTCAATCAATCATTCAAGCACTCAATCGCTCAATCCGCCACTTCTTCCACCCTGATCCGGCGCTCGCCTTCTCCGCGATGCTCGAGGTAAATCTCGAACCGCGGCACAGGCGCGTCGACATGAAGCAACTTCGCTCCCCACTCGACGATAATCGTAGCATCCTGCGTAAGTAATTCCTCGAGGCCGAGCGAGGCAAGTTCGCGCGCGCTTTCCACCCGATAGAGATCCAGGTGATAAACTCTGCGCCTACCCGCGTACTCGTGAACGAGCGCGAACGTCGGACTGTTGACCTCGCTCTCCGCAGCGGCGCCCAGTCCGGCGGCGATGCCCTTGGCCAGAACCGTCTTGCCGCTGCCGAGTTCTCCTTCCAGGAGCACGAGGCACGGAGGCGAGAGCAAAGTGGCGAGCTCGCGTCCCAAAGCCAGGGTCTCGTCAGGAGAGTGTGTGACCCGGTCGTGGAGCCTGCGGCGTGAGCTCGATCGCGTTGCCTGAACGCTCCCCGCACGGTATGCCGTCTGCTTCAATAGACTTCCTCTTGAATCGCAGGGCTCGCCTGTCTTAGCTCGGTCTCGGCAGGCGTGGCGAGGCTCCGGAACGCCTCCGGAATGCGATCCAGCAGGTCGCCCGCGAGCATCGAGATCTCACCGATTTCCGCCGCGGCGAGATCGCCCGCGAGGCCGTGGACGTAGACGGCGGCCGCGACGATTTCGCTCACCGGCTGATCGTGGAATTCGGACAGAAGGCCCGCAACCAGGCCTGTGAGCACGTCGCCGGTGCCGCCCTTGGCCATGCCCGGATTGCCCGTGGGATTTACCCAGACCGTCCCGCCCGGGTCGGCCACGATCGTGCGATATCCTTTCAGCACCAGATGGACGTGATGCTCAGCTGCGAAACTCGTCGCCGTCGACAGGCGGTCTGACTGAATCTCCGCGGTGCCGCGCCCGGCGAGCCGCGCCATTTCCCCGGGATGCGGCGTCAGTACCCGCACGCGGCGTCTTCCCGCGAGACAGTCGAGCGAACCGGCTAGCGCGTTCAACCCGTCGGCATCGATCACCATGGGCAGGTCGGTGTCGCGCACCAGCTCGCGCACGAATTCGGCCGTCTCCGGCGCGCCGCCGATCCCCGGCCCGATGGCGACGAGCGACTTGCCCTCCAGCAGTTGTTCCATTGACTTTTCGTCGAGAGCCTGAAGCGCGATGTTGCCGGATTCCGTCTCCGCGAGTGGCGCGGTCATGTACTCGAGTCCAAGTCCCGCCACCACGGGCAGAGCGCTTTTGGGGGTCGCCACGGTCACCAATCCCGCGCCCGCGCGCAGCGCAGCGAGCGCCGACATTCCCGCGGCGCCGGTCTTGCCGACCGACCCGGCGATCACGAGCACGTGTCCGAAATTTCCCTTGTGCGCGTCAGGCGGGCGTGGCTTCGTCAGCCACGCGAGGTCCGCCGGAGAAGTGAAACTAAGCTTCAGCGACGGGTCCGAATCCAGGAGCTCGCGCGGCGTGCCAATCTCATGCACCACGAAGTCGCCCACGTGCTCGGAGGCCGGCGGCAAAACGTGAGCCACCTTGGGCGCGGTGAAAGTCACGGACGCGGCCGCGCGGATGCACTCGCCGATGACGCTGCCGGTGTCCGCCGAGAGTCCCGAAGGCAGATCGACAGCGACCACCTCGGGACTCGGCCGCAGGCGATTCAGATCGCGCACGACTTCGCGCAGGAAGCCCTCGAGCGGCCGGGTGAGACCGGTGCCGAGGAGCGCGTCGACCAGCAGCGTGGCGCCCTCGAGCGTCGGGTAGACTTCGCGCCACGCTTCCGCCGTGGCCACGATCTCCGGCGGTCCCGAAGCTTCCAATCGCTTCAGATTGACGGCGGCGTCGCCGCGCAGCTCGGAAGGATCAGCGAGCAGGAGAACGCGCGGTTTCAGCAGCCGCTGCCGCAGCAATCGCGCCACCACCAGCCCGTCGCCCCCGTTATTGCCGCGTCCGCAGACAATGGCGATGCGATGATTTTCGAGCGGCGAGTAGCGCCGCGCCAGAAAGTCAACCACACCCTGGCCGGCGTTCTCCATCAGCGTGAGGCTGGGCACGCCGTAACGTTCAGTGGTGAGACGGTCGATGCGCTGCATCTCGGATGCGTTCAGGATCTTCATATCGGGTTTCCGCAGTATCCTTCGGGAGTCCGCATTTTCTCCATGGGCGCGGCCGCTCAGCGCATCTCGGAGGCCGCGAATCCGATTCGGCGCCGGGGCTTTTCCGGAGGCTGCATCAAACGCCGGATCGCGTCGAACACGATTTTGAAGTGGCAATCGTATCGCTGTTCCATCTCATCCAGGCGGCGCGCGAGGTCGCGGTGCGACGCCATCACCTGGCGGAGCTTGACGAAAGCACGCACGATCGCGATGTTCACCTGGACCGCGCGCTTGCTGTGGAGCACGCTCGAAAGCATGGCCACGCCTTGCTCGGTGAAAGCGTAAGGGGCGGCCCGACGAATGCCGCCCCAACTTGAAGTCACAAATTGTGATTTCAAGTTGGAAAACTCCTTCCGATTGAGCTGGAACATAAAATCGTCAGGAAAGCGCTCGCGATTGCGCGTGACCGCCTGTACCAACACCCTCGGAGCCACCTCGTAGAGCTCAGCAAGGTGCGTGCTCAGCATTACCTTCTGCCCGCGAATCAATAGAATCCGGCGTTCAACGCGCTCCGGCACAATTGCACTGGCGGTTCCAATTTGTGGCGTCATGTTCTACACCCCGATTCTCCGGGGAACAATTCTCAGGTCATGAGCGGCAAGCGAAACCGCCCACTTGAAGTCACAGATTGTGACTTCAAGAGCTCGCAGCGGACGCTCTCAACCATCGGCATCGGCATCCATTCCCTCACAGCATCCACCCGCCCGCGACGTTGAGCACCTGCCCCGTGATGAACGACGCCTCCTCGGACGCGAAGAATCGCACGGCGGCGGCGATATCGTCGGTGGAGGGTGGGCGTCCGGCGGGGAAGCGCGCATCGCGCATCCGCGCGGCTTCTTCACGCGACAGCGCTTCTTCGCTCATGATAGGCGGATTGACCACGTTCACGGTGATGCCATACCTCGCCTCTTCGAGGGCTAGCGACCGGCTGAAGGCCACCATCGCTGACTTCGCGGCGGCGTAGGCGGAGATCCGGGCCTGTCCGAAAGCGCGTTCCGCGCCCACCGCGCCAAGATTGATCACGCGGCCCCAGCGCGCCGATCGCATCACCGGCAGCGCGTACTTCGACGCATAGAAGACGCTGAAGAGATTCGACGCCACGATGGAATGCCATTCATCGAGGCTCGAATCCACGACTTCGCTCCAGCGGAAATCGCCCACGTTGTTGACCAGGATATCGAGGCGGCCGAAGTGATTCACCACCGCCTGGATCAATTCCTGCACGCGCGCCGGATCGGTGACGTCGCTCTGGCAGGTCAGCGCGCTGGTGCCGCAAGCCCGCAGACTGCTCTCGACGCGCTGAGCCGCGATGCGATTCGTGCGGTAGGCGATCGCAACCGAGGCTCCGGCCCGTCCGAGGCTGAGTGCGATTTCGGCGCCGATGCCGCGCGATCCCCCCGTTACCAGTGCGACCCGTCTCTGAGCAGTCAAAACTCACGCTCCCGCGATTTCGCGATCAAGTCCGCCAAGGCTTTGCGCTTGCGCCACCACCAGCGTCATGTCGTCCTGCAGTTCCGGACTTCCCGTCCAGTCGCTCACGGCGCGATAGATTTCGTTCATCATCACTTCCGGCGGCGAACTGCGCGCCCGCTGGGCCACATCGAGCAATCGTTCTTCGCCGAATTCCTGGCCGTAGCTGTTCTCGGGCTCGGTCATTCCGTCGGTGAAGGCCAGCAACATGTCGCCCGGCTCGATCACGATTTCGGTCTGCTCGTAGCGCGCGGCGGGAAAGAGTCCGACGACCGTTCCCCCGCCTTCCAGCCTCTGGATCCGGTCCTGGCGGAACAGCACCGGCGGCAAGTGGCCAGCGTTCGTGTAGGCGAGCTTCCGCGTGGCGCTGTCGTACACGCCATAAAACAAGGTGACGTACTTCTCGCGGGGCGTGCTGGCGTAGAGCTGGCGGTTCAAGCGGCTGACGACCTCGGCGACCGACGCCGCCGCGGCCGATCCATTGTGGCCGTCATAGAACTGCGCGTGCAGCGCGGACTGCAGCGTGGCCATCAGCAGTGCCGCCGAGATTCCCTTGCCGCTGATGTCGCCGACCACCAGGGCCACGCGCCCGCCGTCGAGCCGCAGGAAATCGTAGTAGTCACCGCTGACCGTGCGCGCCGGCTTGCAGAGCCCGTATAGCTGCAGGCCCGCGACGTCGGGCGCCGCCTGCGGAAACAGCCGGTTCTGCACCTCGCGCGCGATCTCCAGCTCGCCTTCCAATCGCGTTTTCTCCAGCGACTCCCGCAGCAGCCGCTCGACCGACGCGGTCATGCCGTCGAACGCTTCGCCCAGCGCCGTCAACTGATCGCGCGCAGGCAGATTGATGCGATGCGAGAAATCGCCGGCCTTCACGCGCTCGGTAGCTTCGTTCAGCTTGTCGACCGTGGTGGTGATGGACCGCGTCAGGCGCCAGCTGATAATCAGTGAGACCAGTTCGATCACCAGAAAGATGACGCCCAGTACCGCGAAAGCCGTCCAGTAAAGGGACGAATACTGGCCGAGGCTCGACAGAATCTGGCGGTTCAGCGCGAACATTCGCGAGCTGATGGAAAAAAACGCCCCATCCGGATCCCTGCGCCCCGTTTCATCCTCCCAGATGACGGGCTGCAGGGAGTCGCCGTTGTAAACGGGCAGATCGATCACGCTGGTCTTGGCCGGTACGGATAGAGACTTCGAGCTGACGGTTTCGATGTCGCCGTTCGGGTTTTCCTTGGTGGTGATTTCGACGTGCCGGTCCCCCCCGGACCTCGCATGCGGCCTGTTGGGCGACGCTTGCTCCTTCTTCGGAGAAACGGCTGTGATCGGTCCGATGCCCTGCCCGACCTGGTCCAGCAGTTCCGGCGTAAACGGCTCGGAAAGCAAGATGGCCACCGGACCTGCCGGCGTCGAGGCGCGATCCACGGCGCGCAGGACGAGAGTGTTGTGGTCCAGTATGATTCCGCTGAACTGGTTTTGCCGGAGCCATCCGGGAACGGAGACCGGTGCCGCCGGAGAGCGGTCCTGAAGATGAAAGGACCGGACGGCCGGTCCGATTTGTAACGTGACCTCGATCGCCGGATAATCGGCAGCCCGCATTCCGAGTTCGCCGACCGTGAAACTTTCCAGATCATCGAGTGCCGTATTCGGCGAATGCATTGCTGCCTGCTGGCCCTGGTTGCTGATCACCAGTCCGAGCGCCTTCAGCTCGTTCGCGCGGCTCTGCAGCCTCGAAACCACGAGGAAAGACGCCAGCTGGCCGTTCACAAAGAACGCCGCGGTGCCTGCCAGGAGCAGCAACAGGACAATGGGCACGACCGCCACGAAGAAATAGGTCAGGATCAAGCGGCGGCGCAGGTGCCACAGCAGGTATCGCCGGAGGAATTTGAAGAATCGGATGACGTAGTAAAAGGCGCAAGGTATCGCCGCCACCCAGAAGACAAATTCAAGTGATGCCGGAGCGCCGGCTTTTGAGACGCGATTCACCAGCCACAGGGCCGCGCCGTACGCGAGCACCCAAACGGTGAACCGCGCCATACGGTGCCGCCGATATTCAGTTCGCAGAGAGTCGAGCACGCCTGATCGCTCCAGGCCGCAGCCGCGCCAGCACACCGGCGCACGTGATCGTGCCGATCAGCGGCATCATCGCTTTGGATCCAAGACGGGGCCGCTCCGGCTTGCCCCATCCCATTGTGTCACGATTCGCGGTGCGGTCGCGAGCCGCGGTATCTCGGGCAGCGATGTCATTTGCGACGGTTGAGAGTCCACAGTCCGTGTCCGGATGACCCCCGGTCTGCCCGCTAACAACTCTTCACTGTCAACTGCCGCCAGACGGCACCGCCGTCCGGCGGGAATCGAGGCGCAAAATGAAGCTTTCCTTGCAACTCCGGCGATTCCGCTGCAAAATGCTGCCTGCTGGTTCTGGCGGTTTTGACGCGAGCCGGACGCGAGGGAGTGGTCTCGGGGGATGAATCTCTTATGGCTTTGAATCTGTTTGCGAAAAAAGACCTCAACGCGTTGCTGCGCGAGACGGAAGGTGAGACGGGCGGCCTCAAGCGGGCTCTCGGCGCCTTTAACCTGATTACGCTCGGCATCGGCGCGATCATCGGCACCGGTATTTTCGTCCTCACCGGACCGGTGGCCGCGACCACGGCCGGTCCGGCAATCGTCCTTTCCTTTATTATCGCCGGTTGCGCCTGCGCTTTCGCCGGGCTCTGCTACGCCGAGTTCGCCGCCCTGATTCCGATCGCCGGCAGCTCCTACAGCTACGGCTACACGACGCTCGGCGAGATCGTCGCCTGGGTGATCGGCTGGGCGCTGGTGCTCGAATACGCCTTCGGCGCGGCGACCGTCGCCGTGGGATGGAGCGGTTACGTTGGCAGTCTCCTGCAGGATATCGGGTTTCCCATACCGCCATCAGTCGCCTCCGCACCCGGTACCCAACTGGTGCAGTATCACGGCGCCTGGGTGCCGATCAGCACCCTGGTGGGTATGGGCGGAAACGAGCCGCGCCAGGTGAGCGACAGCGTGCTGGCTGCGCTGCCGCACGCGGTCTCGCGGTTCGATTTGATGGCGCTGGTGGGGATCGTGCTGATCACCCTCGTGCTGGTGAAGGGCATCAAGGAATCCGCCAACCTCAACACGGCGATCGTGGTCGTCAAGGTTTCCGTTCTGATCGTTTTCCTTGGACTCGGCATCGAGTACCTGGCCGGCCACATGTCGATCAGCTCGGCGAACTGGCATCCTTTCATCCCGCCTAACACCGGACTCTTCGGCGACTTCGGATGGAGCGGAGTGGTTCGCGGCGCCGGCATCATCTTCTTCGCCTACATCGGATTTGACGCGGTCTCGACCGCGGCGCAGGAGGCCAAGAACCCATCGCGCGACATGCCCATCGGCATTCTCGGGTCGCTCGTCATCTGCACCATCCTCTATATCCTGGTGGCTATCGTGCTCACCGGTCTTGTGCCCTACTCGCGCCTGAACGTTGCCGACCCTATTGCCATGGGCGTGGACGTAACCGGCGTCCGCTGGGGCAGCGCGCTGGTGAAGATCGGGGCGATCGGCGGGCTCACGTCCACCATGCTGGTGATGCTCCTCGGCCAGAGCCGCATCTTCTTCACCATGGCGCAGGACCGGCTGCTGTGGAACTGGGCCGGGAAAGTCCACCCGAAGTTTCGCACACCCTGGATCTCCACCATCGTCGTCGGTCTCTGCGTCGCGCTCCTGGCCGCCACCCTGCCGATCTCCACGCTGGACGAGCTGACGAGCATCGGGACGCTGTTTGCCTTCACCATCGTCTGCGCCGGAGTCTGGATCCTGCGGCGGCGGCAGCCCGACCTGAAGCGTCCCTTCAAGACGCCCTGGGTCCCCTTGGTGCCGATTATGGGTATGGCCATCTCGCTGCTCATGATGGTCTCGCTCCACGGCCTGACCTGGGAGGTCTTCCTTGCCTGGCTCTGCATCGGCCTGGTGGTCTACTCGCTTTACGGCCACCGGCACAGCAAGGTGCAGCGGGCCGCGCGGGGCGAGGGCGCGGATATTCCCACGCTTGTCAAATAGGTGCCACACGAAAAGGTTAGGCGAAACTCATTTGGAGGAACTTCTATGCGGTTTAACTTTGCGTTGCTTTTGGGACTCGCCTTCGCGACAGGTGTTCATGCGCAAACCGGCCCATGTACAGAGAGCGCCGTGGAGAAAGGGACGCTCCCCGTTTCCGAGAAGGCGTTCACCTACATGGCGGCGTTCCATGGGCCCGTGAACACGAAAGCCGCCGCCGATGAAGCTGCGA
>JASHQD010000589.1 GCA_030037755.1 Terriglobia bacterium | reverse complement strand
AGGTTGGAGAAAATTGTCACGGTGCCGGCGGGCGCGACGTCGTGGAAAGGCGTGATGTCGAGAGAGGGCTGAATCTGGACGAAATCCTGAATCTTGTTCTGAGCCAGAAGCGTGCCGCATGCGAAGGTCAAGGCGAACAGTGTGCCTGCGGCGCCGTTCAACAGCTTTCGTGCCATTCTGTCTTCCTCCTACGATTTAAGCTGGTTTGAGCCGATGACTTGCACTCTCGAGGCTCCTTCTGCCAAGCCCAACGGTTTAGGCCGTCAGGTGCATGCCCGGTCAAACTGCGTCGCGCACTATATTGAATGGAAAAATGAAAGTCAAGATAACCGCCGCCGATAATAGCCAACTCGGCTAGCATCAGATTGCCAGATCTCAGAGCGACGACCGGAAGCGCCGTGGTCGCTTGAGAGCTGGCCGCCTGTCGCAAGGGCGACGCGCACATTGACCGCGACCCGGATTGTCCCATACGATTAATGCAGTGTCTCGCGATGCACTCTCAGCCGGCGGGGTAGCTCAGTGGTAGAGCGAGGGTCTCATAATCCCTAGGTCGGGAGTTCGATCCTCCCCCCCGCTACCAGATTTCCCCGGCGCCTGGCGGGGCGTCGGGCGCAGCTGTAGCGCGCCTGTCCCAGGCGCGGGATCGCGGGCGTGACGCCCGCGCCACAGTTGCAGACCCGCCTACCGCGTGCTAAAACCGACTCAAATGGACCAAGCGGTCAGCGCCAACGCGACCGTCAATGGCACGTCGTCGCTGGTGAAGGATAATGCATCGCCGGCGGATCGAGGTCGCGCCGCACTATTCGCCATACTCATCGCTCTTGCGACGCTGCCCTATCTCAACATCCTTCTTAACGGATTCGTTTACGACGACCACACACAGATCACCGAAAATCCCTACCTGCGTAACTTCCATCATCTTCGCGAGATTTTCACCACCACAGTGTGGTCTTACATGGGCGTGGAGGGCCTGACGAATTATTACCGCCCGCTGATGACGCTCACCTACGCCGCTTGCTACCGTGTTTTCGGACCGCTCGCTTATGGATTCCACCTGGCGAGCCTCGCGTTGCACGCGATCGCGGTGCTGCTGGTCTTCGCGATCGCGGAGCGCGTCACGCGCGACCGCGTATGGGCGTTCGCCGCTGGCGCGCTCTTTGCGATCCATCCCGCGCATACGGAGTCGGTCGCCTGGATCGCCGCGGTAACGGACGTGGAACTCACGGTCTTCGCGCTGCTCACGTTCTACTTTTATGTGACTCTGGACGACTCCGATGCGAGCGGGCTCATGGCGAGCGCGACCGCGAGAATGGCGGCCATGCTGACGAGCTTTGTCCTGGCACTGTTCGCGAAAGAGCAGGCCTTGATGCTTCCCGCGCTGGCGATGATTTACGAGTATCTGTGCCGCAGCACGATGCACACGGAAAGACCGATAAGGACTCCTGGACCGGTGCCGCTCATGACTCGATTCCGGCCGCTTGCCCGATACTTTCCCCTCTGGATTGGAGCTGCGGCCTACGTGGTGTGGCGCGTTCACTTCATCGGCGCTTTCGCGCCTGTGCATCAGATGCGGACCCTGACCCTGAAGCAGGTGGCGCTTTCCGCTGTTGCACTCGCCGGCCAATATCTCGGAAAGCTGCTCTGGCCGGCGCGGCTTTGCGCCTTCTACATCTTTCATCCGAGCTCCCGGCTCGCCGACCCACGGGTCATCGCGGGCTTCGCCGCTCTGTGCGCGCTGGCGTTGCTCTTCGCCATGCTGCTGCGACGCCGCGAACCGAATCTGCGTTTTGCCGCCTTCGGAATCGCCTGGATGCTGGTGACGCTAGCGCCGGTGCTCAACGCGCACTGGATGGCTGCCAACGTCTTCGCTGAACGCTACCTCTATTTGCCATCTGTCGGATTCTGCTGGCTGGCAGGGGGCGCATTTTCAGCACTCTGGCATCGCACCGCGGTCAGACCAGTGTGGCGACGCGCGCTTGTGACAACCGGCCTCGCCCTGCTGGCGCTCGGCGCGGTGCGCATCGTCACCCGCAACCGCGACTGGCGTGACGACATCCGGCTCTACACCCGGACTCTCGAGCAATCGCCCGGCGCTTATCCCATCCTCAATAACCTGGGGACCGTCTACTGGCAGGACGGCCAGGTGGATCAGGCCGAAGCCGTCTGGAAGCAGGCCCTGGCGGTGGCGCCCACGAGTGCGATCGTGCTGAATAATCTTGGGCTGGTAGCAACGCGCCGCAAGCAGTTCGCGGCCGCCATCGATTTCTTCCAGCGCGCCATCGCGCTTAAGCCCGTGTACACCGATCCGCATCTGAACCTCGGGACCGCGGAGCACGCGCTCGGGCAGCGCGAATCCGCTGAAGCCGAGCTGCGGCGCGCCCTCGCGCTTTCGCCCCTGAACGATCGCGCTCACCTGGAACTCGGCCAGCTTTTGCTCGACGAGGGACGCGTCGCGGAGGCGGCGGACGAATTCCGGGCGTCGTTACGAGCGGTGCCGAGCGCTTCAGCATACGACGGCCTCGGGACTAGCGAGCAGCGCCAGGGCCGCAGCGGCACCGCCGAGGCTGCGTGGCGCGCCGCCCTTGCGCTCGACCATTTCGACAGCCAAGTCCACTTCGCGCTCGGCGCGCTCTATGACGCAGAGGGCCGGCGGCGCGAGGCGCTCGACGAGTATCGCGCCGGCCTGGTCAGCGATCCGCAAAATGCCCAGGCCTTGGCGGCCGTCCGGAAACTCTCCGATCGCAAGTAGCGCCGGCATGGAAGTGTACGGTGCCAGGCATTCGTTGCCACAGTTTCAATCTGCGAAACTTGCACCCCGATCCCACATCAAAATAAATAGAAGGGTGTGTGTCAGCGGGAGGAAATAGTGCCTGAAGCTGTCGAATTCGATCAAAACCTCGGCGTTTTATCGGCTGGGATTCCGGACGTCAATGGAACCACGGTGCCGCATTTTGGAGGCATGCCCGCGGCGTCTCCTGAAAGCGACACCGCGCTGCTGGACGCCTACTCGCGCGCGGTAATTGCTTCCGCCGAGAAGGTGAGCCCGTCGGTCGTTCACATCGTGGTGAGCGGCAAGACCGATGCAGACGCGAATCCGCCCGATCAGCCCCGCAGGCCGGGCAACAACGCGCGCGGCAGCGGGTCGGGATTCGTCTTCACGCCGGACGGATTCATCCTGACCAACAGCCACGTGGTGCACGGCGCCGAACGGCTAGAGGTTGCGCTCGCCGACGGACGCCGGTTCGCGGCGCAGCCCATCGGCGACGATCCCGACACCGACCTCGCCGTGATCCGCATCCAGGCGCCGGACCTCGTGCCGGCCGCGATCGGCGATTCCAGCGCCGTGCGCGTGGGCCAACTCGCCATCGCGATCGGCAATCCTTATGGATTCCAGACCAGCGTGACCGCAGGCGTGGTCAGCGCGCTCGGACGCTCGTTGCGGTCGCGCTCCGGCCGCCTGATCGACAGCATCATCCAGACGGACGCGGCGCTCAATCCCGGCAACTCCGGCGGGCCGCTCGTCACTTCGCGCGGCGAGGTGATCGGTGTAAACACCGCGATGATTTTGCCGGCACAGGGCCTGTGCTTCGCCATTGCGTCCAACACGGCCCGATTTGTCGCCGGCCGCCTGATTCGCGACGGCAGCATTCGCCGAGGTTATCTCGGACTTGGCGGGCAGAACGTTCCGCTGCCCCGCCGCGTGGTGCGCTTTCACAATCTCGCCTCCGAAAGCGGCATCCTGGTGATCAGCGTCGAGCGCGGCAGTCCCGCCGAACAGGCGGGCGTGCGCGAAGGCGACATCGTACTGGAATTCGCCGGGTCGCCCACGCCGGATATCGACAGCCTGCACCGGCTGCTAAGCGAGAGCCAGATCGGCGT
>JASHQD010000588.1 GCA_030037755.1 Terriglobia bacterium | reverse complement strand
TTCCTCGAATATCCCGACGGCGAGATTCCGGCAAGCGACGAGGCAAAGTTCGCAGTCTCGGACCTGATCCGCGAGCACAAGCCCGGCGTTATCGTAACCCACTGGCGCGGAAGCTGGCACAAGGATCATCAAGCCTGCTACGCGATCGTCAACGACGCCATATTCTATGCGGGTCTACCGGCGCTTAACCGGAAATCACCCGCACACAACGTCCGCAGGTTGTTCTTCGCGGACAACTGGGAGGACGCGACCGATTTCGTCGCCGACACTTACCTCGACATCAGCGGGGTCTTCGACCGCTGGATCGATGCCTGCGCAGTCTTCCCGATGTGGCGCGGCGAAAACGGCTTCCGCTATAACGATTACTACACCAGCCTGGCCGTGGCGCGCGGGTGCCTCGGCGGATTCCAGCACGCCGTCGCTCTCATGTCGTCGCCCGAGCAACTGTCCCGGCGCGTAGAGCGTCTGTGACGCAGATCACCACAGAGTTGGCACGCGAAATGAGCGCAGAAAAGCCGCGGGAGCCGGCGCATATCTCGAAGTAACACAGAGTTATATAACAGATTTTAGTCGATGCCAGGCTAGTTGAGACCTCTCCATCTATAATGGACGTCCGCTTTGCCGCAGTCAACGAGTGGGTATTGTCGATTCTCATAAAGGCAGATTCTCAGTGAATTCCGGCGTTCTCGCGCTCCCGCTCGATGTCCTCCAGCCGCGTGGATTCAGGTTGTGCAGCGAGCACTCGCTTGGCATAATGAGCCGTTCACGAAAGGGGGCCGATGGCAACCATCGAGAAATACGTCAACTCCGGCCAAAACGGCAACGACAAGCACACCGGCGACGACCCCGTCAACCAGCCCTGGAAGACAATCCAGCACGGCGTCGATTGGTTCCGCGATCACAGACAGCCCGGCGACACCGGTATTCTCAACGTCGTCGGCGCTTTCCAGGAGAACGTGTCGATGGTGGGCCAAAAATACTCCAACATCACCATCCAGTCCGACCCGCTACCCGCGGGTTCCTACGATCCGTCTATCCTCACTCAGTATTGCGAGGCCCGCCCGCAAATTGGGGGCGACCCTGCCACCGGCGTTCACCTTTCCGGCGCTGTCTTCAACATTGAACGCGCGGACGGCGTCGTCCTCCGTAACCTGACCATTCTCCTCGCCGAGTGTGGCGTCGACGCGAATCACTGCCGCGCTCTGACCCTGGACAACTGCTGCATTCACGACCACCTCACTCAAACGCCAGGCGCGGGTTTCAGGCTCGACGAGTGCAATGGATTCAAGATGAATCAATGCCGCGTCTGGTCGAACAAGGCAACGAAGACGACGGGTGCCGGCGGTGGCGGCTTCCTCTACAACTGCAAAGGGGCGGCCATCGAAGGCAGCCTCTTCTACCTCAACGAAGCTGATCAGCAGGGCGGAGCGCTTTACATTGACAATTGCGGAAACCCCTCCGCCCCCCTCTCCGGCGCCAGCGGCGCCGGCGTCAGTATCGCCGGTTGCACCATCGGCGCGCCGTTCGATCCGTTAACCTCCTTACTGAGTCACATCGGGCCCAATCGCGCCCACAACGGAGGCGGCGTCGCCATTCGGGACAGTCAGGTTGTTTTCAAGACGGGTATCGGTCCCTTGGCGACATCCGGCAACGTCCCGACCCGGATCGCCTCCAATGGTGCCGAGGAGAATGGCGGGGGGATTTTCATCGAGCGGGACGAAGATGACTGTTCGGTTGAACTCCAAAAGAAGACGGAGGTGCTCGGCAACACGGCGGCAATCCAGGGAGGCGGAATCGCGGTGCATGGCGGCGACAACGCGGGCAACCTTCCCAGCTTGAAGATCGACCACAGCCTGCTCGACGGCAACGTCGCCGACGACGGTACCGGAACAATTGGCGACGGCGGCGGAATCTGGGGCACCTCCCTGCGGTGCACCATCGAAGAAACCACGATTTCGGGCAACCGCGCTGCTGAAGACGGAGGGGGCATCTACATTGGCGAAGGCAAGGACGACGGCACCTTCCTGAAGATCAGCAGGCATTGTGTCCTGCAAGGCAACCGTGCCGACAAATTCGGCGGGGGGATCTATGGTTTTTGTCCGATCAACATTAAGGACTCCAAGTTCCTCGACAACACCGCCGACGGGGGTAGCGGAGCAATCAATTTTTCCTCTTACACGCTGGAGGTGGACACGGTCGAGTTCACCCACAATACCGGGGGCTTGGGCGGGGGGATCGGATCACTGTGGTCCATCACGAAGGTCCACGCGTGCTCGTTCACTCGCAACGAGTCCAGCGACGCTGGAGGCGGACTGTCTGTGATGTGGTCGGACGGAACGATCGATTCCAACAAGTTTGTGGGGAACCATGCCGGCGAAGGCGCCGCCATCGACCTTTACAGCTGCGACCTTACCCAAGTGCAGGTCACGAGCAACGAGTTCGATGGTAATACGGACGTGAAAGGCCCAGGGTCGGGTGCCGATATTCGAACCCTACACTGCTGGTCGGTGAACCAAGCTACCCTGATCGCCAACAATACCTTCACAGGGCCGCCGGACGTCGTCGTGACCCCGTAACCTGCAAGTAAGACCTAGGTTGCTGGACGACACCTCCGAGGTGAAGAAAATCCGATTCTGAAGCGGGGATTGAAATGCAGCGTGTGACGGCCCGTAGCCTTACCAAAGCATGCACAGGCAAGAGTGCCTGTGCCACCGGTGTTTTCAAGCCAATCGCTCTCCTAGCCGCCTGCCTTGTGATTTTCGCCTGGCTGCGCCCGATATCCGCCTCGGACTGGCCGACTTATGGACACGATCCGCAACGCACCGGCTGGGCCGTGAACGAGACGACTCTCTCGCCGGCGAATGTCGCGAATCTGACGTTGAAATGGAAGGTGAAGCTCAAGAATGAGCCGCTGTCGCTCACGGCTCTGACAGCGCCCGTGGTATCGGATCGTGTGAACACGGCACAGGGACCCAAAACCGTCGTCTACGTAGCCGGCAGTTCGAATCACGTATTTGCGATCGATGCCGCGAGCGGCGCCGTGCTTTGGAGCCACGATTTCGAAACTCACATCTCGATCAAAGACGAGACCATGTGGCTCTGCCCCAATAATCTGAACGCCACTCCTGTAATCGACGAGCGCTCAGACACCATTTACGCCATCGCATCCGACGGCAGAATGTGGGGGCTCGATCTCGCGACCGGTGCGGTAAAGTTCGGACCGGCGCAGTTTGTCCCTCCCTACTCGAAGGACTGGAGCCTGAACCAGCATGGCTCCATGATCTACACGGCGATCTCGCAGGGTTGCGGCGGCGCGCAATCCGGTGTCTACGCCATGGACATCAGCGATCCGCGGCGTCCTGCGGTGCGCGACATCTTCTTCGCCAACCAGGGCGCGGGCGTGTGGGGGCGCGGCGGACCGACGATCGGGCTGAATAATCGCATCTACGTCGCCACCGGAGACGGTCCGCATAACCCGGCGGGGGGCGATTACGGCAGCAGCTTCGTCGAGGTTTCGCTGCGCGATCTCAAAGTGCTCGACTACTACGCGCCTGAGGATTACTCGCATATCACGCGCTACGATCTCGATATCGGTGCGACCTCGCCCGTGTTTTTCGCCGCGGGAGATTACAACCTGGTGGCGGCCGGCGGCAAGGGCGGCGTGCTCTACATGCTCGACGCCGACTCGCTCGGCGAGAAGGATCATCACGAGCCGCTTTATCTCGCCAAGCTGGCGAACGATCCCGAGGAGTTTCAAGCTAAAGGTATCTGGGGAGTATCGGCCGTCTGGAGGGACGAAGGCGGTACCGACTGGCTCTATGTGCCCATCTGGGGGCCGGTCTCCATCCATGCGCCCAAGGCTTCGGTTGAGAACGGTCCCACACCGCACGGCAGCATTCTCGCGTTCAAGGTCGTGATGGACGAGGCTACGAAGAAACCGACGCTGATGCCGGCTTGGGTTTCGCAGGATCTCGACGTGCCTGATCCGCCGGTCGTCGCCAACGGCGTGGTCTTCGCGCTCTCAACTGGCGAAAACACCCAGCAGACGATCGGCGCCAAGGTCATCTACTCGGGGCAAAAGACCCTGACGGACCGGGAGCGGGAAGCGAACACGCACAACGCTGAACTTTACGCGCTCGACGCCAAGACCGGGAAGCTGCTGTACCGGAGCGGCGATGCCATGAGCGCCTGGGTCCACTTCAGCGGGCTGGCGCTGGCGAACGGTCAGGTCTACGCGGTGGATCACGATTCGAATCTCTACTGCTTCGGGCTAAAGGAAGAAGCCGGGAAATAGATCCAGGAGCCGGTCGGTCTGCGACGGGGA
>JASHQD010000587.1 GCA_030037755.1 Terriglobia bacterium | reverse complement strand
AGCTTGCCAACGATTCTTTCCGCAGCCGGGCCCCGCAGGACGTGGTAGCCGCTGCCGAGCGCCGTCGGGCGGAACTAGCCGACCAGTACCGGCGCATCCTCGAATCGCTCGGACATTTGGGAATGTCGGCTCCGAAATAGCCGGAAAGCCCCCTAGCTGACGCTATCGTTCCGCCATCTACGACGTCAGATGATACGAGCGGGTAGTCGCCGCCAGTGGTCGCGTCAGCCAATACGCCATAGAGGGGTCGGTGTGCCGCCCGTCGCGGCTGCGCCATTATCCAGCCCAGGATGCATCGATATGGGCATCATTGCTATTCTTTTCGGGTGGTTGGTTGCCTCGCTCGTCGCCGGACTCCTGTGGGGCCGCTTTATACGGCTAAGCCGCGAGCGCGCTCATCTTCCCCCGGAAGTCTCGGACGAACAGCCGCGGCGCCTGTACTCGGCGTCAAGTCCCCGCTACCGTGACGATAGTCATGCGCTTCTCCAAAAAGCTCGTCGTCCCGCCCGGCACGAAAGTTAACCTTGCCGACTGGGATCCCGACGAGACCTTCGGATTCAAGAAAGGCGCGCAGGTCGAGCGCCTGATCGCCAAAACCATCGCCCGGCTCGACGATCTGCAGAACCTGCTCTGGGCGAGCAAGCAACGCGCGTTGCTGGTCGTGCTCCAGTCGCCCGACGCCGGCGGTAAGGATGGAACCATCCGCCACGTGATGTCGGGCATGAGTCCGCAGGGCTGCCGCGTGACGGCCTTCAAAGTTCCCACACCCGAAGAGCTGCGCCATGATTTCCTCTGGCGCGTGCATAGCGTCGTCCCCGCCAAAGGCGAAGTCGGCATTTTCAATCGTTCGCACTATGAGGACGTCCTGGTGGTTCGGGTGCGCGACCTTGTGCCCCGTGGCGTCTGGTCGAAACGCTACGACGAGATCAACAACTTTGAGCGGCTGCTCGCGGAAAACAGCGTGACTGTCCTGAAGTTCTTCCTCCATATCAGCAAGGACGAGCAGAAAGAGCGATTCGCCGAGCGGATCAAGGACCGCACCAAGCAATGGAAGCTCGAGAAATCCGATCTTGAGGACCGCGAGCGCTGGGGCGAGTACGTCGAAGCTTACGAAGAGGCGCTCGGCCGGTGCAACACGGCCGAGGCGCCCTGGTTCATCATTCCTGCCAACAAAAAGTGGTTTCGAAACCTGGCGGTGTCGAGCATTCTGGTCGAGGCGATGGAAGGCATGAAACTGACATTTCCCAAGCCCTCCTTCGATTTATCCAGGGTCCACCTGAAATAGATCGGCCCCGCGTGGGCCAGGCACACCAACCCCGTCTGGCGAGAAAAAGGGAGCGCGCCGGCGTGAATTGCAGTTCGTGGGTGCGATTGCGGTGGCGGCGACAGTGTTTTCGTTCGCCGCCACCGGAGTTATGCGCTCACCTGACGAAGCTCTGCGCGGGCCCGCTACGACGTCGATGTCAGACTCACTCGGTCGATGCAGAGGTTGTTGATTCCCGATTGCGGGTCCGGACCGAAGTCGCGATAACCCACATCGAGGTTCAGCTTCCGCATAAACGCTTCGGTCATCAGATTGAAGATCGGATTGTTGGTGGTCACACCGGAAATGGGTGAGCCGGTGTGCGGGTCGGCGATTCGCAACAAGATCGTGTTTGTGGAGGTCTTGAGGGCGAATGTATAGAACGACTCGCCCGGTTGAACCAGTATCTGGGTCACGGTGCCCGTAGCCCAAACCAGGTTCGGTAGCGTTACTGGCTTCACGTTGAGTGATTTCAGAGCAACAGCTGGATGTGCTCCCATAGCCAAACCCTCCTTGCTTCTGATCGATTTCGACGGTACGTGCCAGGGTCTCGCTTCGCTGCGCGAGAAACGCGTGCCTCTGTGCAAACTGTCAACCCAGCCGCTTGAAGCGCGCGGTGATCTTTGTCACTAATCTTTGTAGTATTGCCGAGCAGGTATCGGCTCGGACCCCCAGCGATGTGGTCCGGCAAGGTCAGGTTTCTCAGGGAAAGGGAATCTCGCGAACCTCGAGTCGGTCCCCGCCTTTGTCTCTGTCCAGGTCCGCTGTAGACTCTGGATTGCTCCGGGATCACCGCGAAGAGGTTTCGGACATCCAACAATCGAGGAATCCACATGCTCAAGCATTTTCGCTGGCAGGACGTCACACTCGAAAAACTTACGCCGCTGTTCGAACGCCAGCTCGTGGTGGGCGAGCAGGTGATGCTTTCGCGGATCGTGCTGCGCAAGGGCTTCATTGTTCCTCTGCACCATCACGAGAACGAGCAGATCAGCTACATTCTGGAGGGCGCGCTGAAGTTCTGGATCGACGGGCGTGAGATCGTCGTGGGCGCCGGCGAAGTGCTCTGCATCCCGCCCAACATGCCCCACAAGGCCGAGGCGCTCGAGGACACGCTCGATCTCGACATCTTCGTGCCGCCCCGCGCCGACTGGCTCGCCGGCACGGACGTGTATCTGCGGGGTGCGGTCAAACCGGACTCCAACGTGAGCACGGAGACAGGGAAAGAATGAGCAATGCAGGATGAAGGATGAGGATGAATGGCAAATGGTGAATGACCGACAACTCTTCTCCTGTGCTCAATCGGCAATCGTCAATCGGAAATTGGCAATGACGTGACCGGCGTCACGGCGCAAAAGACGCGAAAAGCGGCATGATATACTCGGTTTGGGAGGTGTGAAGATGGGGATCGATTATTTCGAGAAGGTTTGGCACAACGGCGAGTTTATTCCCTGGGATAAGGCGACCCTGCACGTCGGCTCGCACGTGATCAGCTATGCTTCGAGCATTTTCGAGGGCATTCGCTGTTACGAGACGAAGAACGGCCCGGCCATCTTCCGCTTGAAGGAACACACCGACCGGCTGTTCAATTCCTGCCGTGTTTTCCGCATGGAACCGCCTTATCCGCATCGCCAGATCTTCGACGCCATGACCGAGTTGGTGCGCGTGAACGAGGCCGCGTCGTGCTATATCCGCCCCGTCGTCCTGCGCGGCTATGGCGAGCTCAATGTGAATCCCCTCAAGAATCCCATCGACACGTACATCTTCTGCTGGAAATGGGGACAGTACATGGGCCACGGATCGGTTGAAGAGGGCGTGGACGTCTGCGTTTCGAGCTGGCGCCGCATGGCTCCGGACACGCTTCCCGCCATGTCGAAGAACGCGGCCAATTACATGAATTCGCAGCTCATCAAGGTCGAGGCGATTGCCAACGGCTACGCCGAGGGCATCGCGCTCGATTCTGCCGGTTACGTGAGCGAGGCCAGCGGAGCCAACCTGTTCCTGGTGCGCAATGGAGAGATTCTCACGCCGCCGCTCGCTTCCGCCGTGCTGCCCGGGATCACGCGCGACACGATCATGACGATTGCCCAGGATCTGGGCTACATCGTCAAGGAGCAGGTCATCGCCCGCGAGGCGCTTTACATGGCCGAGGAAGTCTTCTTCACCGGAACCGCCGCCGAGCTGACCCCGATCCGCTCCATCGACCGCATCCCGGTAGGCTCCGGCAAGCCTGGCCCGGTCGCGCGCAAGCTGCAAGAGGCATTCTTCGCGATCGTCCACGGCCGCGCTGAGGATCGTTACGGCTGGCTGACGTATTGCAATCAGCCGGTGGCCGCTCCCGTGGCCGCCGCCCGATGATGATTAGGAGCGCCGCGCTGTAGCGGCGGTCTGCGACCGCCGGATTCGCGCTAAGAGTCCGCTCTCTGCCGCCAAGTCCCTTTCGGCGGTCACAGACCGCCGCTACAATGCGTGCCGCCTCATGAAATCCAAAGTTCCCCGGAAGAAGAACTCTGCTCCGCCGGAGAATCCTTTTCAGCTTGCACTCGCTTACCTTGGCGCCCGTGCCTGCTCGGTGGCAGAGCTGAAACAGAAGCTGCGGCGCAAGCAGGTGCCTGCGGAGGCTATCGATGAGACGGTGGCGCGGCTGAAGCAGCTTGGCTTCCTCGATGATCGCCGCCTGGCCGAACACTACGCCTCCTCGCTCGCCCGCAATCGGGCCTTTGGACGATTCCGCGTGGAGCGCGAGCTGAAGGCCCGGCGCGTGGATCCGCGCGCGGTCCAACCTGCGGTCGAACAGGCATTCCGCGAGAGCGACGAGAAAGCGCTGCTCGAACGTGCGCTCGATCAGAAGATGCGCAGCTTGCGTCTGCCGCTGACGCGGGCACGGTTGTTCTCTCTCTGCACGAGTTTGCGACGCCGCGGATTTCGCGCCGATGATATTATGAAAGCGGTCCGGGCACGGCCTGAACTGGCGCCTGTCGCAGAGGACGTAGACCCCGGCGATTTCGAAGAATCAACGCTCTAGGCAGTCGAGAAACGGTAGCATCCTCCCTGCCTGACCATAACCGCAAGTTGTGATCACTTAGAGAATAAAACGGTGCTGTTTTCCGATATCTTCCTATAAATTAAGGGCTTAGGCCGATAAATCGAACTTCCTTCACATCAAAAAAGATGCAACAGGGCTCGGGCCGGGGAATCAAAAATGGGGGCAAGTCCCACGATGTCGTTGAAAACAAAGGATCGGGTGGAGGCGCTTCGAGGTAAGTCCCACGATGTTGTGAAAACACAAGGTGTTAGCTCCAGAATTCGCGCGAAAGCATGTAGCCTCCGATGAAAACGATGACTTCCAGCCAGGTTCGCCAAACCTTCCTCGACTTTTTCGGCGCGCGCGGGCATCGGCTCGTGCGTTCGTCCTCGCTCGTGCCGGCCGGCGATCCTACCCTGCTCTTCACCAACGCCGGGATGAATCAGTTCAAGGACGTCTTTCTCGGCCGCGAGAAGCGCGATTACGTCCGGGCTACGACCTGCCAGAAGTGCGTCCGGGCGGGCGGCAAGCACAATGATTTGGAGCAGGTAGGCCGGACGGCGCGTCACCTCACGTATTTCGAGATGCTGGGCAATTTCTCCTTTGGCGATTATTTCAAATCCGACGCCATACCTTTCGCGTGGGAACTGATGACGAGCGCGAAGGAAGGCTTCGGCCTGCCTGCGGACAAGCTCTACACGACAATCTTCGAGGGTTACGAGGACGTACCTCGCGACGCCGAAGCGCACGATCTTTGGCTCCGGGCGGGCGTGCCTTCCGATCGCGTCTTCGAGCTCGGCATGAAGGACAACTTCTGGCAGATGGGCGATACCGGCCCGTGCGGACCGTGCTCCGAAATCTTTTACGACCAGGGCCCGGGGGCAAGCGAGCAGGGTCATACCGATTGCCACTTCCCTTGCGACTGCGGACGCTACGTGGAGCTGTGGAACCTGGTCTTCATGCAGTTCAACCGCGCTGAGACCGGGACGTTGACGCCGCTTCCCCGCCCCTCGATCGATACCGGCGCGGGCCTCGAGCGCAATTCGGCGGTGCTGCAAGGCAAAATCTCCGTTTTCGAGACCGATCTGTTCCGGCCGCTGATCGAAGAAGGCGCGCGGATCGCGAAGGTCAAGTACGGCGCGAGTGAGGAGACTGACGTATCGCTGCGGATCATCGCCGATCACGCGCGCGCGTCCACGTTCCTCATCTCCGACGGCGTGCTGCCGTCGAATGAAGGCCGCGGCTACGTATTACGCCTGATTATGCGGCGGGCGCTGTATCACGGTCAGACTCTCGGGCTCGAGGAGCCGTTTCTCTACAGGATGTCAGGGCATGTTGTGGAGATGATGAAAGGCGCGTATCCGGAGCTGGTCGAACACGCCGGGCACATCGCCAAGGCCATCAAGATCGAAGAGGAAAGATACGAGCATACCACGCGGCTTGGCATCGAGAAGCTCAACGAGATTCTCTCTGAGTATGGGCTGAGTCCGGCTGACGCTTCAGCGGCGTCAACGAGCTCGAGTGGCGGCGTGCTCTCGGGTGAACACCTCTTTCGACTTCACGACACATTCGGTCTCCGGCCCGATTTTGTTGCCGACATCGTCAAAAACTACGGTCTTACAGTCGACCTCGCCGGGTACGAAACCGAAATGCAGAAGCAGCGCGAGCGCGCCCGCGCGAGCTGGAAAGGCGCGGAGAAGAAGGCTGCGTCGCCCGATTACCTCAAGCTCGCCGAGAAGCAGAAGACCGAATTCTTCGGCTACAAGGAGACCGAGACTCAGGATTCCCGCGTCCTCGGCCTGATGGTGAAAGGCGCGCCGGTGAACGAAGTCCCGCCGGGCACGGAAGTCGAGATCATCCTCGATCGCACGCCGTTCTACGCCGAAGCGGGCGGACAGATTGGCGACACTGGATATTTCACGGCGCCCGGTTCGCCCGAACGCGTGGCTGAGATCACTGACACGTTTCGTCCGGTCAGCGGGATCACAGCGCACAAAGCTTTCGCGCGAGAGACTCTGCGCGTCGGCGACCTGGTTACGGCTCGAATTGACGCCGAACGCCGCGAAGCCGTCATGCGCAATCATACCGCCACGCATTTGTTGCACGCAGCGCTGCGCAAGGTGCTGGGCACGCACGTGAAGCAGGCGGGGTCGCTGGTGGCGCCGGATCATCTGCGGTTTGATTTCAGCCACTACGCCTCGGTCGATCGCCAGGACCTGACCGACATCGAAGACCTGGTCAACGAGCACACGCTTGGGAACAAAGAAATCCGGACCGAGGTGATGGGAATCGACCAGGCGCTGGCTTCCGGCGCCATGGCATTGTTTGGCGAGAAGTATGGCGATCGCGTGCGCGTGGTTTCGGTCGGCGACGGCAGCTTTTCGAAGGAATTGTGCGGCGGAACGCATGTGACGCGCACGGGTGAAATCGGACTGTTCAAGCTGACCAGCGAAGGGAGCGTCTCGGCAGGCACGCGTCGCGTGGAAGCTCTGACTGGCACTGGATTACTAAGCGATCTGCGGCGGCGCATGGACCTGCTGCACGAGATCGAGTCGCGTCTCAAGGCGAAACCTGACGATCTGCTGGCGAGCATCGAGCGTCTGGAGGAATCGGAGAAGAAGGCGCGCAAGCAGATCCAGCATCACACCGCGCAGCAATCTGCGCTGCAAGCCGCAGGATTGCTCGCGAACGCTCGTGAAGTGCGGGGCATCAAATTGATATGCGCAGAAGTCGAAGCTCTGGGCGCGGACGCGCGCGCGAGCCTGCGCCAGATGGCTGACGATCTGCGTCCGCGCATCGGTTCCGGCGTAATCGTGCTCGGAGTGCCATCGGACGGCAAGGCTGCGGTACTGGTCGCAGTGACCAAAGACCTGACGGACCGCCTCGACGCGGGAAAAATCGTGCGTGCTGTGGCGGCGTTGGTCGACGGTGGCGGCGGTGGCCGCAAGGATCTGGCGGAGGCGGGCGGAAAGAGTCCGGAGAAACTACCGCAGGCGATTGAGGCAGTGCCGGGGATCGTAGAAGGAATGCTCGGGTAACGCGGGAGTAAGCCAACAGGGAGTAGGGGATAGGGAAAGAAAGTAGAAAACGGCAGAAGAAGAGAAGCACGACCGGACGGACAAGCCCGCGGGAATGGGCGCGATCAAGAAACCGGAATTGGAATTCCGGAGGGTCAAAAATCACGCCGAAAGCGCCGGCGACTCAGACCGACTCTGGACGCCCTACTCGCGCCTCTTCAAAGAAGCGGAGGCCTGCCCTTGGCTCCGGGCTTCCAAGGCTTCGAGTTCGATGCGCGACGGCGCAGCTTACGCTTCCACATCGCGTGCTCGTCACAATAGGTCTTGTAATGATTGGTTGGCTTTCCGCAGATCTGACATCGCCGCAGACTTGCCATCTTGAGCTGCCATCTGCGTTGCCGAGTGAGCTTCGCAGCGCTCTTGCCAGCCGTCCGGCTCCCGGGCATCAGCCACCTCCATGCCCCCTTTATGACACTATACACCCACGATCAAGAGCCTGTCATGGGCTGATTAACACTCGGAGGCTCGGCTTTGGGGATTAAGGCTTGAATCGGATGGCTCATTTCGCCGCCGGCCTGGGCGAGCGACTCCGGGGACCGCAGCGCAACCGCCAGCCTGAGTCAAGGGCAAAGGGCGGCCCGTTCGCGTATCTGTTGGCACTGATCGGACTTCTCCTCACCGCCGGCTCCCGCGCGGCCGTCGCCAGCCCGTCTCCCGCAGTCACGCAGGACCTGAACGGCACCGTCCGCAACGAACATAACGACCCGATCACAGGAGCCGTCTGCACTTTGCGCGGAGGCTTGCTGCCCACTCAAGGTCTTTCCACGAACAGCGACGAGCAGGGCCACTTCGTGTTTCCCGGCATCGCTCTCGCCACCTACACGCTGAGCTGCGCCGCCGTGGGATATCAGCCGGTGGTCAAGAGCGACGTCACGGTCACTGAGGAGAGTTATCCCGTGCTTGACTTCATTCTCTCCAAAGAAGTCGTGGTGCGGCAGAGAGTGGAGGTTCAGGCCAAGGCGCCGGGAGTCGAGCAACAGAATGCCGCGCCGCCGGCCCAGTTGAACGCCACTCAACTGCGCACGCTGCCGCTGATTGAAGAAAAGTTCAAGGCGGCGCTGCCGCTGACCCCGGGCGTGGTCCGCACTCCCGACGGCAAGATCAACATCAAGGGCGAGGTCGAGAGCCAGGGCCTGCTGCTGGTGGATTCAGCGGAAATGGTGGATCCGGTTACCGGCGCCTTCTCGATCGAGGTCCCGATTGACGCCGTGCAGACGCTGTCGGTTTATAAGACCACGCCGCTGGCGGACTACGGGCGGTTCTCGGGCGGCCTGGCCACCGTCGAGACCAAAGCACCGTCCAGCAGCTTTCATTACGAACTCAATGACTTCGTGCCGACGCCTCGCATCAAAGACGGTGGACACATTATCGGCATCGCCTCCGACGAGCCTCGCTTCTACATGACCGGCCCCATCGTCACCAATCACCTGAATTTTTCCGAGGCCTTCGAATATGATGTGAACAATCAGCCGGTGCGCGGTCTGGCCTGGCCCAATAACGAGATCAAGACACAGGGTTTCAACTCGTTCAGCAGTTTTCAATACATTCCCTCCGACCGGCAGGTTCTCACAGGCAACGTGGATGTTTTTCCTCTGCGCCGCGAGTACGCTGACATCAATTCGCTGATTCCCCAGACAGCGTCCTCCAATTACGGCCAGAAAGGAGTTTCCACCGGGTTCACCGATCGTTATCTCTTTTCTTCCGGAGGCATTCTGACCTCGCTGTTTCAGTACATGAAATTCGACAGCAACGCCTACGGGCAGGGTCCGGAGGATATGGTCATAACCCCGGAAGGCTGGGGCGGGAATTTCTTCAACAAGTACGTTCGTTACAGCGACGATGAAGAGATCGCGGAGAATTACCAGTTTGCGAAAAAGCGCTTCCTGGGCACTCACGACATCAAGGCCGGAACGGAAATCGACCGCCGCTCCTATGCCGGAAGCAGTCTGTCGCACCCCGTGCTGCTCGATCGGCAGGACGGCACTCTCGCCGAGAGCGTCAATTTCACCCCGGCGGGAAACCTGCACGCCACAGACACCGAGTATGCGCTCTTCGCAGAAGATCACTGGGCGTTCCGGGATAACCTGTCGGTTGACTATGGTATGCGCTACTCGTACCAGACCATCGGCGAGCCGGCCGCCTTCTCGCCGCGCGCGGGCGCCGTCTATTCGCCCGGTTCAAGCGGCCAGACGATTTTTCGCGGCGGCATAGGCGTGTTTTACGATCGCGTTCCGCTGCTCGCCGGCGACTTCACCCAGAACCCGGAGCGCATCGTCACCCTGTACAACGAGCAAGGTGTGCCGCTCGGACCTCCGGTCACCTACCAGAACGCTTATATCGAGGTGCAGGAAAACGGCCGGCAGATCGTGCCGTCGCACAACCGGCTGGATTCGACGCCGCACAATCTCACCTGGAATCTGGAAGCGGACCGGGAGTTCACGCCGGCGGTGCTGCTGAAGGCGAGCTTTCTTTCCAGCCGGACTTTCCAGGAGTTCACCATAAGCCCGCTCTACGAAGCGGGTGTCCCTCCCACCCTGCTGCTCACCAACACCGGAGTATCGCGCTACGACGAATTCGAAACCAGCCTGCGCCTGCGCCCGATCCAAAGGGCCGACGTGAGCTTCGCCTATGTGCACAGCAAGGCGAGCGGCGATCTGAATACGCTGTCGGCGATCTACACGCCGTTCGAAGCTCCGGTCATCGTTCCCAACCAGTTCGGCCCGCTGCCTTCCAACATTCCCAACCGCGTGGTTACGTGGTCGAGCTGGAAATTGCCACGGGAGCTGACGCTCAGCCCGGTGTTTGACATCCATTCCGGCTTCCCTTATTCGGCCATTGATGTGTATCAGAACTACGTGGGAGCGCCGGACAGCCGGAGCTTCCCGACCTTTGCGTCGTTGGATCTGAACGTTACCAAGGACTTCCGGATAACCTTTCTGCCCTGGGTGCGCAATCATAAATTGCGGCTGTCGGTATCGATTTTCAATCTCACCGGACACTACAATCCACGCGACGTGTACAACAATGTTACGTCGCCCTATTTCGGGCAGTTTGCAGGAATCGAGCATCGCTTGTACGACACTTTTGTCGACATCGTATACTGAACGTCGGGACGGCCCGCGAGTCATGGCTCGGCACACCCAAATCGCCAATCTGCGCGAGATGATCGCGCGGCCCCGCCGGCTCAAAACGGTAATTTTCTTCGTGACCTCGGTCTGCAACGCACGCTGCCGGACTTGTTTCTATTGGCAGGAGCTTAACCAGCGCGGGGATCTCACCTGGGATGAAATCCAGACGCTCGCGTCGACCATGCCGCGCTTTACCGATCTCTGGCTTTCGGGCGGCGAGCCGATGTTGCGCCGCGATCTCACCAGGATCATCCATCTGTTCTACGAGACCAATGGCATCCGCTGGATAAACCTGCCCACCAACGGATTATTTCCGGAACGGACGGCGGATTGGGTCGAGCAGATCCTGGGCGAGAATTCCGAACTCGCGATCGACGTCAACGTCGCTCTCGACGGCCTCGGCGCCATGCAGGACTCGATTCGGGCCGTGCCCGGCAATTTTCAAAAGACCTTGGCCACGCTCGACGCGCTGCAGCCGGCGCGCGGACGCTATCCGCGGCTGCGCCTGAACGTGAACACGGTGATCTGTGCCGAGAATTTCGATCGCGTCATCGAGATTGCGGAATTTGTAAGGGCCAACTGCGCCGTCGACGGCCATTACTTCAACGTGATCCGCGGCGAAGCCAAGGACGCAAGCCTGAAGGCGCTGCCGGTCGATCGTCTGCCGGCGCTTTACAGCAGTCTTCAAGGCTACTACCGGCACTACGCGTCAACCATGAATCGCCGTTATCAGGGGCTGGGCGGCGCCATCGCCCGCGCCTACTACGAGGGAACGCTGGCTTTCCACAACCGGATCCAGCTCGAGAACGCGACCAGTCCGCACCGCTGGCCGATGCCCTGCACCGCCGGCGAGACCTCGATCGTGATCGACTACAACGGCGATCTTCGCGCCTGCGAACTGCGCGGCAAGCTCGGCAATTTGCGCGATTTCGACTGTGATTTCGGAAGATTCTGGGAGACAACGGGCAGGAAGCTGGAGCTTGATTCCATTGTGCGCGACCAGTGCTGGTGCACGCACGTCTGTTTCATTCACGACAGCCTGCGTCACTCGGCCAAGGCCATGCTTTTCGACGTCCCCCTTGCCTACCTCGGAATCAGGGCGTAGCCGCCGGCTTTTTCATCCCGCTGCGCACTCCCAGCGCCAGCAACCCGAGCCCTACCAGAACGACCAGGAAGCTCAACCAGCCCCCGACGTAAGGCAGGTTGACGGCGATGAACACGATCACGAGTCCGGCAAGCAGCGCCAGCAGGAAGGGCGTCTTCGTGGGCCGGGTCCGCAGCAGACCGCGACCCAGCGCCGCACCCACAAAGACCTTAGCCATGAAGATCCAACTGATCAGCCAGAGCAGCAGCGCCACAATCGCAGCCGGTATTCCGACCAGCGTGAAGCACGCGATGATGGCGGCGATGGGCGTCGCCACCAGCACCAGAAACCCGACGGCGATGCTCACCAGGAACGAGCGTCCCGTGTCGAGCCCGGCCGATAACAGACCGGGAGCCATCCAGTTCAGAAACAGCCCGATGATCAGCGCGCCTGCCAGCCAGATGCACTCCCAATAATAGAAATGCCCGGTAGCGTACTTGTTGGGCTCCTTTTTCCCGACCGAAATCTGAGTTTTGCCTGAGATCGAGGCTCCGGTCTCGATACTGACATCCTGGGGTTTCTTGACGTGAGCTTCGAGGTCGCCTCCAACTCGCGCTTCCCGGCTGACCGTCAGCGAGCCCACGTAGGCCTGGAGATTCCGGCCGACGTTTCCGGTGACGTCAAGGGTCCCGCTGAAGTCGGCGACGTCGCGCCCCACCGTGCCCATCAAATGGACGTTACTCGAGCCGACCACGACATCCTGATTCACGTGACCCGACAGCGTCAGCGCGTTGGTCCACCCGTAGACGCTCCCCTCGACGGTTCCCACAATCTGGGTCTCCTGGGCGAAAGAAAACAAGTCTCCCTTGATGTCGCCCCGGACCACGGCCAGCCGGGCCATAATCGCCACGCTCCCATCAACGGTGCCATCGATCTCGACCACGTCGCTCTGCGCGATGAGTGACTGGTGGACGGTTTCATTCTGGGCGATCCGGAGCCGCGCCGCGTCCGAGCGCCGTTCGACCGCCGCGGCCGGCCGGGGCAGAATCAGCGCAAACAGGGCAGTGGCCACCAAAGCCATCGATAGCGGATGCCGCGAAATGAAGTGCCGAAGCACGCCGAACAGGATGGCCCCCAGCACGAGCAGGCCAAGAACGGTAACAAGGGCATTGAGCATCGCAGGACCCTCCCGCATCAGATCGAAGGCGTTGCTGAAAAACAGGTTTTGCAGCCAGCCGAAGCTGAAGCCGCTCATCCAGGAGCCTACATCCGGGACCCAGTGCTGCACGACCACTAAGAGCCGGTCCAGGCCCAACGCGACCGCCAGCGCCGAACCCACCGTGATCAGGAGGCTGCGCGCGATGCCGATTCTGGATTGAGCCGCTTCCGCTTCCTCCGTCAGCCGGAAGACCTCCGCCAGGACCCGGTTCTCAACTTCGAGCGCCGCCACCTGCGCCCGGCAGACGGCGCACTGCGCCAGGTGCTGCTCGACCCGCAGGCGCTCCGGCCCCGGCAATTCGCCGTCCGCGTACATCGAGTAAATGAGTTCAGAAAAGTGATCCATAAGTTGACCTGTCAAAGAAATGGCTAGAAGTGGCTAGTGGCTAGTGGCTAGCGGCTGGTCGCATTGATTCAACGGCCCGATGAATCAATGACTCAATTCTGGCACTCGCCACTTGTCTCTCATCACTTGTCACTCGTCGTCTTTTCTAGCCACTAGCTACCAGCCACCAGCCACTTCTCTCATCCCGCCCCCGCCAGCGCCCGCCGCAACTGCTGCTTGGCCCGAAAAATCAGCGTGGCCACATTGGGGCGACTCAAATTGAGCTGATCCGCGATCTCGTCGTAGCTCAGATCGCTGTAATAGCGTAGCGCGAGCGGTACCCGGTACTGCTCCGGCAAAGCCTCGATGGCCTTGCGGACGCGGTCGCGTCCCTCGTCCGAGATCACCTGTTGCAGGGGCGAAACCTGATGAACCGGCAGTTGCAGAGTCTCCGCCGGTTCCGCTTCGAACAGTCGTTGCTCCAGCTGCCGCCGCCGCAACCGATCCACACAGTAGTGGCTGGTGACGCTCAGCAGCCACCGCGGAAACGGCAGACTTTTTTCGTAGCGCTTGATCGAGTTCGGCAGGCGCGCGAAGACTTCGCTGGTGGCGTCCTCGGCGTCTTCATGGCGGCCCAGCAAGTGCCGGCACAGTCCGAAAACGCGCGGCCGGAAAAGCTGATAAAGCTCGCCAAAGGCGTCGGGATCGTCATTCAGCGCTCTTGAGAGAACCATCTCCAGCCTGGCCTCATCCATTCGGGCGCTCCGTGGGCGTCCACTACGGTACTACGCACGGTCAGAGTTGTAAATTGCACACGGAGGGCGACTTCGCGGGGGGAAGTCTCCCGGGAGCGGCGGCGTCTTGGTCCGCCTGGAGCTGGGAGCGCGGAGATCCTTGCTGCCCCTCGGGGACGGATGGCCTTTCTTGCCGGCTCGACCCCTTTTCAGACGATGAACGGATGGACATCTCCGCACCGACGGGCCTGGACCCGGTGTCGATATCCTGGAGGGCCTTGGTTGGGCCCCAGACAGTAGGGCCCCGCGCACGAGTGCCGTTCTTGGCATAAACGTTTACTGTAATGTAACAAGAGTAATATGCTCCTCCCCTCAATCCTGCGCCCGTGGCTTGCGGTGTATCGCCGGGCGACAATGCGGGCCGTGGGGTATGAGTGAGAACCTGCGGCTCTGCCGCAAGCTCTCACGACCGCACGGCGCCAGAGTGCCAAGTTCCGAGGGGCGGAGCGAACCGGAATGTGGCTCAGAATCAACGACCTGGGAAAATCCGCGCTGTAGCGGCGGTGTCCCCACCGCCGAAACCGGGCCGGGCGGCGCCAGGAGCGGCGGTGAGGACACCGCCGCTACAGCAAGAGCTAGGCCAGATGGATCGACCTACTCCATGCTGAATTCAGGAAGTCCTTTAGAATCAGTAAAGCGGGGGCTAGTCTGGCAATGAAATTGCCTCTTCAAGTACAAGTAAACACCCCGGCTTAAGCTTCGCAGAGTCAACGGGCTGCGAGTTGGGTTCGAAAAAAGTCTCTGTCGGAATTTACAAAATCTCGCAATTCGAGCATTTTCGGTCCGAGGCCGTGTGGGCGCCTTCTGCCCTGATTTTGACGCTCGGGACAGCCTGGGGTCCAAGAGTATAATAGGGATTGGCCCTAGAGAAGGTCCGAACTGGGTTTGTCCGGCCTTTGAATGACGGTAGAGC
>JASHQD010000586.1 GCA_030037755.1 Terriglobia bacterium | reverse complement strand
TATACTGGCCAGCCGCAGTGAATTCATGTGTTACAGGCTTCGTGCCAGCGCGCCGATCCTGCCTTGTGCCAGGCTGGGGTGGCTGCGCAACGTCATATGCTTGGGGGCAAAATGATTGAGGCGATCGACAAGGAACTGAGTATTTTTGAATCCATGGGCGCGCGGTTCGATATCGCCGCCCGCAAGCTGAATCTCGATCCGGGGCTGGAGAAATACCTCCGCACGCCCAATCGTGAGATCATCGTCCACATTCCCGTGACCATGGACAACGGCCGCCTGGAAGTATTCGACGGCTTCCGCGTGCAGCACAGCATCGCGCGCGGACCCTGCAAGGGCGGCGTCCGCTTTGGGTCGCAGGTCACACTCGACGAGATTCGCGGATTGGCCGCGGAGATGACCTGGAAATGCGCCGTGGTGAATATTCCCTTTGGAGGCGCGAAAGGCGGGGTGGCCTGCGACGTTCCGAACCTGAGCCCGGGGGAACTGGAGCGCATCACGCGCCGCTACACCGCTGAGATTCTCGACTACATCGGGCCCGAGCGCGACGTGCCAGCGCCCGACATGAACACCAACGAGCAGACCATGGCCTGGATCATGGACACGTATTCCATGCACGTCCGGCACACCACCACGGCCGTCGTGACCGGCAAGCCGATCGACCTGGGCGGGTCGAAAGGCAGGCGCGAGGCGACCGGCCGCGGGTGCATGATGACCTGCGACGAAGCCCTGAAGCGCTTCGGGCGCGAGAAGCAATCCACGCGCGTGATCGTGCAGGGCTTCGGCAACGTGGGATCGCAGGCGGCGCGGCTCATGCACGAATCCGGCTACAAGATCATCGGAGTGGCCGATATCGCCGGCGGGGTTTTTAATCCGCACGGGCTGGACATTCCGGCGCTGCTGGAATACGCCAACAAAAACCATAGCGTGCAGGGTTTCAGCGGCGGCGAATCGATTACCAATGGTGACATTCTGGAGCAGGACTGCGACGTGTTGCTGCCCGCGGCCACCGAGAGCGTGATCAACAGCAAGAACGCCGATCGCATCAAGGCCCGCATCCTGGTGGAAGGCGCCAACAGCCCGACCACGCCGCCCGCCGACCAGATCCTGTTCGATCGCGGCGTGTTTGTAATCCCGGACATTCTGGCCAACGCCGGAGGCGTTACCGTCTCCTACTTCGAATGGGTCCAGGACCGCGAAGGCTACTTCTGGACGGAGCAAGTGGTTAACGAACGCCTGCACGCCATCATGGTGTCGGCATTCGAGCAGGTGGCGGCGTACGGCGAGAAGTACAATGTGAATAATCGTATCGCGGCCTATATGCTGGCGATCGATCGGGTGGCGTTTAGCCTCAAATTGCGCGGCATCTACGCTTAGAAGGCGTCCGTTGTCCGTTGTCTCCAGTTCGTGGTTCGTAGATCGTAGATCGTGGCCGCTGCTCGCATCGGACTGCTCGCCCTCGGACGCGCGACGGGCATCCGAAGGACAGCTACGAACAACGAACTACGATCGACGAACTCTATCCTCCGGCGAGAACGGACCGCGCGCCAGGGACGACCGACAACGGCCCATGGACGAATGACCTATACCGAAGACGAACTCCGCCGCCAGATTGTCGAGATCGGATGCTGGGTGCACCAGCGCGGCTTCGTCTCGGGCTATGACGGCAATATCTCCAGCCGGCTCGACAATCGGCGCATTCTCTCGACGCCGACCGCAATATGCAAAGGCATGATGGCCGTCGACGATCTGGTGATCTGCGATTATGACGGCAAGAAGGTCAGCGGACGCCGCAACGTCACCAGCGAAATCGCGATGCATCTGCTGGTTTACAGGCGCCGCCCGGATGTCCAGGCGGTGGTCCATTGCCATCCGCCCACCGCCACGGGCTACGCTGCCGCTGGAATCCCGCTCAACAAGGCGCTGATTTCGGAGGTTGTGCTGAGCTTCGGCTGTATTCCGCTGGCTGCGTACGGCACGCCGGGTACGCCCGCACTGAGCGAAGCCCTGCTGCCGCTGGTCGGGTCGTATGACGCGATTCTGATGGCGAATCACGGTGTGGTGACGTACGCGCCGGACTTGCTGCGCGCTTACTACAAGATGGAAACGGTGGAGCATTTCGCGAAGGTGTCACTGGTCACGGAACTTCTGGGGCGTCAGGTCTTGCTCTCCGATGCCGAAGTCGATAAACTGCTGACGGCGCGAGCCAGCTACTTCGGTCCCGGAACGCCGGCCGTCAGCCGCAGCACCACGTGTCCCGTAACAGAAGGCACGACCGCGCCTGAATCGCCGGTGCCTGGCGCGCACGACGGCCAGCATTTCTGGGTTTCGCGCGCGGAATTGGAAGCGATGGTAGCCGAGGCAATCGAGCAGAAGGGAAAGTAGCATCCGCAGATTGCGCAGATTACACAGATTGAACGCTTGAGGTCATGTTCGTTCGGGCAGTGCTGCCGTCAGGTGGAATTCCGACGCGGCCTTTGATGAGCGGTTGGAAGTTCAGAAGGTCGCCTGAGTTAAGGATCTGTGAATCTGCGTAATCCGCGCAATCTGCGGATCGGAGGGGTTCAATGGGTGAAGCTCTAGGCATGATTGAAACGCGCGGTCTGGTGGCCATGATCGAGGCTTCCGACGCGATGGTGAAGGCTGCCAAAGTGACGCTGGTGGGCTGGGAAAAGATCGGCTCCGGCTACGTCACCGCGTTGGTCCGCGGCGATGTTGCCGCCGTGAAGGCCGCCACCGACGCGGGCGCCGCTGCGGCACGGCGCGTCGGTGAACTGATCGCGGTGCACGTGATCCCGCGTCCGCATCCGTCTCTGGAAGACACTCTGCCGATCGGAAAGTCGGGTCAGTAGTCAGTTGTCCGTTGGCAGTTGTCCGTCGCCTCGCGTGAACGCAGTATAAACGCCCGCTAGCACTGCCACGGACGACGGACAACGGACCACGGACGGTCAAATATGCTCCTCGCGAAAGTCGTCGGTACCGTCGTTGCCACGCGTAAGGATTCCCGCCTCGAAGGCAAGAAGCTGCTGATTGTCACTCCGCTGACCCCTGAACAGGTTGAAAGCGCTTCGAGCGCGGGAGCACCGGGTCCGCCCTCCGGAAAGGCCAATTACCTCGTGGCGGTCGATACCGTCGACGCCGGCTTCCGCGAAACCGTCCTCATCGTCCAGGGCAGTTCCGCCCGCATGGCGACCACGTGCAAAGACTGTCCGGTGGACGCGTCGATTGTTGGTGTTGTCGACAGCGTGACGATCGAGAGCGAGGATCGGTAGGCGCGCACTGGCTGGAGATTCGAAACTCGAAACTCGTACCTGATCGACAGCTAATTTCGAGATTCGCGCTTCGAGTTTCGAATTTCCAATTTCGAGTTTCGGATTTCGAGTTTTGGAATATGCTACTCGCTCGCGTCATCGGCAACGTCGTCTCCACGGTCAAGAATGATACCTTGACCGGCAAGAAGATCCTCGTCCTGCAGCCCATCGACTCGGCAGGCAAAGACCGCGGCGAGAAACTGCTGGCCCTCGACAGTGTCGGGGCCGGCGCCGCGGAGACCGTCTACTACTGCCGTGGCCGCGAAGCGGGCTTCCCGTGGTATCCCGACGACGTTCCTGTGGACGCGACGATCGTCGGAATTGTGGACCACGTGAATGTCAGTAGGCAGTAGGCAGTGGGCCGTTGGCAGTCAGCAGTCGGCAGTAAATAGTAAGCAGTACGCCGTGGGCTATTCTGAATTCTGACTTCTGATTATGTTGATCGGCCGCATCGTCGGAGATCTCGTCGCCACGCAGAAGGCGCCCAGCCATGAAGGACGCAAGATCCTGGTGGTCCAGCCGCTCAATCTCGACGGCAGCAACCGTGGCGATGAGGTTCTGGCGCTGGACGCCGTGGACGCCGGCGTCGGCGATCGCGTCCTTGTGGTGACGGAGGGCTGGGGCGCGATGACCGCGGTCGGCCGCCAGAATGCCCCCATCGACATGGCCGTTGTGGGCGTCATCGATTCAGTCGCTTTGGCCGATCAGCACAGCGAGCACGCGCCGTGACTCGCGAATCTGACTGTTGAGCAACCCCGGAACAAGCCTATCTCACCGTCGCAGGGAGGGTCGCCATGCGAAATCGCAAGATTGTACACGCGAGCGCCGGGGCATCTTTGCTACTCTTGATTCTTAGCGGCCAACATTCAGCCAAAGAGGAAGAACCTTTGTCTCAGAACGCATCCACGGAAACGCACTCGAGCGCAACCGCTGCTGAAGCTCAGACATTCGTCGACGAAGCTTCCGGACGCCTGCTCCAGCTCGGCGTGGAGGCCAGCCGCGCCGAGTGGGTGAAGTCGACCTACATCACCGACGACACCGAGATTCTGGCCGCGCATGCCGATCAGAAAATGCTCGACGCCAACGTGCAATATGCCAAGGAAGCGACGCGATTCGACGGGGTGAACGTATCGCCGGAAGTGGGCCGCGAGCTGAAAATTCTCAAGCTCGCTCTCACCACCGCCACGCCGTCCGATCCCAAAGAGGGCGAAGAGCTCACGCGCCTGATCACGTCGATGGAAGGCGCGTACGGCAAGGGCAAGTACTGCCCGCCAGGCCAGGCCGCCGGCGAGGCGAAGTGTCTCGACATCGAAGACATCACGCGCATCATGGCCTCGAGTCGCGATCCCGGCCAGTTGCTCGACGTCTGGCGCGGCTGGCACGCCGTTTCCCCGCCCTACCGCAACGATTTCGCCCGTTACGTCGAGCTTGCCAACAAGGGCGCGCGGCAGCTTGGCTTTGCCGACAACGGCGCCATGTGGCGCTCCGGTTACGACATGCCTCCCGACGACTTCGCGCGCGAGGTGGATCGGCTGTGGGACCAGGTGCGTCCGCTGTATCTCTCGTTGCACGCCTACGTACGCTGGAAGCTGCGCGAGAAGTACGGCGATCGCGTGCCGGCATCGGGTCCGATCCCGGCCGATCTGCTGGGCAACATCTGGGCGCAGACCTGGGAGAACGTTTATCCGCTTGTTGAGCCGGCGGGATCGAGCCGCGGGTACGACCTGACGGAGATCCTCAAGGATCGGCACACGGACTACAATCAGATGGTGAGGTATGGCGAGGGCTTTTTCACCTCGCTCGGATTCCCTCCCCTGCCCGAGACCTTCTGGCAGCGCTCCATGCTCACCAAGCCCGCGGATCGCGACGTGGTCTGCCACGCGTCCGCCTGGCACGTCGATCTCGATCAGGATGTGCGCCTGAAGATGTGCATCGACATCACTGCCGAGGATTTCAACACCGTCCATCACGAACTCGGTCACAACTACTACCAGCTCGCTTACAGTCACCAGCCCGTGCTCTTCCGCGACGGTGCCAACGACGGATTCCACGAGGCGATCGGCGACACCATCGCGCTCTCCATCACGCCGGAGTATCTGGTGAAGCTCGGCCTGCTCGACAAAGCTCCGGACGCTTCCGGCGACATCGGCCTGCTGCTGAGCAAGGCGCTCGAAAAGGTGTCGTTCCTGCCCTTTGGCCTGATGATCGACAAGTGGCGCTGGGAAGTATTCTCGGGGGAGATCCCGCCGGACAAGTACAACCACACGTGGTGGGACATGCGCCTGAAGTACCAGGGCGTGGCGCCCCCGGTCGCGCGCAGCGAGGCCGATTTCGATCCGGGCGCCAAGTATCACGTCGCCGCCAATGTTCCATACATGCGCTACTTCCTCGCCGACATCCTACAGTTCCAATTCCATCGCGCGCTCGCTCACACCGCCGGCTGCCCGGCGGGAACGCCGCTGCATCGCTGCTCGATTTACGGCAACGCCGAGGCCGGCAAGCGTCTGCAGGCCATGCTGGCAATGGGCAAGAGCGAGCCCTGGCCGGACGCGCTCGAAGCCATGACCGGCCAGCGCCAGATGGACGCCACCGCGATTCTGGACTACTT
>JASHQD010000585.1 GCA_030037755.1 Terriglobia bacterium | reverse complement strand
CCTTGCAGGGTCGATCGTGGTGTCGCTCGAAGACACGCGCCGTGCCATGAAGATCGTCGCGCAGCGGAACCACGTTATTGCGGAAGGCGCCGGAGCCTGCGCCGTGGCCGCCGCGCTCAGCGGCCAATGCGGGAACGGCAAGGTGGTCGCCGTGGTGAGCGGCGGCAACATCGATCTCGCGAAGTTTACGGAGCTTGTTTCCGCGCCCTGACACGAGTCTTGCGCGCCAGGGCCGCTCGCCCACCGGATTCCGTTCTTGATTCCCGATTCCGCAAGTACAGCGAGAGTTTTTTCGAGAGCCCCGGAGCTTGTTCTGACCGCTATAATGGTCCACAATCGGATGTGTATGTGAGTGAGGAAAGCCATGATGAAAGTCATCCAAGTTCCTATGGACGAGAAGCTGGTCCGAGCGGTGAACCGCGAGGCTCGCGCATTGCGTTCCACACGAGCGGCACTGATTCGAGCTGCATGCGAGGATTACCTGCGTAGAATTGCCGAGCAGGAACTCGATCGTCGCTATGTGGAAGGCTACCGGCGGAAGCCGGAGAAATCTGATTGGGGCAAAATGGGAGCGAAAATGGCCGCTCAAGTCCTCCCCGAGGAGCGGTGGGAATGAGGCGCGGCGAGATCTGGTGGGCGAGCTTGCCAAAACCCGTCGGACGCAGGCCAGTCTTGCTCTTGAGCCGCAATTCCGCTTACGTTGTGCGCGCGTCCGTGACCGTTGCTCCGGTCACCCGGACTGTGCACGGTATACCCGTTGAGATTCCGCTGGGACCGGAAGACGGCATGCCCGCGGGCTGCGTCATCAATCTCGACAACATCGTCACCATTCCCAAGCGCAACCTGGATCGTAACCTGATCTCCCTCAGCCCCGAGAAACTTGCCCTGGTCGAAGAAGCCATAAAGTTCGCCCTCGACCTGCATTGACGGGCCACGAGTTCTAAACGGCCCGTCGCGTACTCCCCGCGCGTGTCACGCTCGATGCTTTTGCAGGTCTTCGAGCGGCCATTCGTCATCATCGAGGCCGCTGAGCAGCGCCTGCCGCACTTCCTCGATCAACGCGTCGCGATCCTCGATGCTGCGGTTGTCCGTCCGAATCGAATCGTGAAATGTGACGCGAACGGTGCCGGGATGAACGGCGATTTCTCCCTTGCGCATGATGCGGAACGTGCCCGAGAGGGACACGGGCACGATCGGCGCTCCGGCCCTGAGCGCCATGATGAATCCGCCTTTCTTCAGCGGCTGAAGGCGTCCATCGGGGCTGCGCGTTCCTTCGGGGAAGATGATGAAGGACTGTCCCGCATGCAGCTTTCTGCAAGCCTCATCCACGGCTTCGATGGCGCGCTCGCGGTCCGAGCGATCGACGGGAACGAAGCCGCGCAATCGCATGGCGGGACCGAGTACCGGTATGCGGAACGCTTCTTTTTTGGCCAGCACGAGCACGGGCGGAAGGCACGGGAAAATCGCCGGCGGATCGATATTGCTTTCGTGATTGCACATGAACACGACCGCCTGTCCTTGCGGAATTCTCTCGCGCCCGCGTACGTCAAGACGCACTCCGCCCAGTCGCAAGGCCAGCCGCGCACAACCAACGCCGACGTTGTACACCGGATCGGTCTTCCGGGTCAGCAGGGCGTAGAGCACGAGCGGCGTTCCCAAAACGAAGATGAAGAGCAGACAGAGCAGTGAGAGCAGAATCGATCGCAGCATACCTGGACGGTGGCGCAGCGCTTTGCGGGCCCGAAAAACAGCCTGCTACGGGGAACTTACAGCTCCCAGCCAGCTCTCCCGAAGCGCGATCTGGTCCGGCGTAGCCTGTGCGTTCTCCTCGATCCGATAGTGGGGCTCGCTCGACGATCCCAGTTGGAACTTGACGCTGACCGGGCGCGATCGCCTCAGAATTCCGAGTTCCACCTGCTGGCCCGGCTTTACACCAGTGAGCCGGTCAGGCGGGACGCTGAGCGGCTGGCCATTCACAGAGGTGATCACGTCGCCGGTACGGACGCCGGCATCGGCCGCAGCGCTGCCGGGATCGACCGATTCCACCTGGATTTCGCGCGGTCCCCCGAACGATGCCGTAGCCCGGAAGCCCCAGTCGGGCGTCGATGCCGCCTCCTGGTTCACAGTGAGACCTGCGTAGCCAAAGTACCGGCCATAATCGAGATCCACAGTGCCGGAGACGTAATCGCGAAAGAACGTTTGGGCGTCGAAGGCGCCGCCCGTAAGACGGCTGGCGAGGGCCATGAGATCGCTGTCCTGAAAGAATCGTCCTTGCTTCGCAAAATCACGGTCCAAGGCGCGCATCAGATCGTCGAGACCGGCGCGATTGTGACTGGCCTGGCGCATGCCAAGATCGAGCAGGAAACCGAGCAACTCGCCCTTGTTGTAATAGGAGATGCTGCGCTCGGGACGGAAATAATCGCGATGGCCTTCGAGCCATGCGTCAATGCCCGAAAGCTCCGCGCTTTGGAAGTGCCGCGCCGGGCGCTTTTCCAACTCCTCGATCTGGTTTGCCACGCGGTCGTAGAAGTCTTTGCGAGCGGCGATTCCGGAACGCACCAGCGCGAGTTCCTCATAGGTGCTGGTGACGCCTTCCGAGAGCCACAGGTCGCGGGCGTCGTTTCCACGGACGTAGTCCACCGGTTCCAGGCCCTGTGGCCGGATTCGCTTCACGTTCCAGAGGTGAAAGAACTCGTGCGCGATGGTGGATTCGAGATCGAGCCACCCGGCGTCCAGACGGCTCGCCGGGAATCCGATCGCCGTCCCGTAGGCGTGCTCCATTCCTCCTCCTCCGAACGCCAGAAAATGGAAGAAGAACGTGTACCGGCGGAAGGGCACGTCCTGCATGATGCCTGTTTCCGTGGCCGTGATTTTCCCGCACGATTCGAGCAGCTTCTTGGAAGAATACCTGGCGCCTTCGGCGTAGACCACGACGCGATATTCGGCACCGCCCTGCTGGTAGGAATAATCGTCGAATGTGCCGGCTTCGACCGGGCTGTCGACCATGCGATCGTAATCGGTCGCGGTGTACTTGCCGGCGGCGTCCTGCTCGAGCGGAGTCGCGAGTTTCCAGCCTTCAGGCAGCAGAAATTCCACCGCGACGCTGCGACTGCGTTCCGCGGGCAGATAGAAAAGCACTTGCGCGAGATTCAGAAAGGCGTGATGTTCGTTGAGAATCGCCGAGAAAACGCTCTCCTCGTTCGCGTACAGATCGTAGCTCGCGACGAGCTCCTGGCAGGCGCGATCTCCGTTGCGCCAGGTGTTGACATCGACGGGAATCAGGTCGGTCGGGGCGCCGTCGCACGCGCCCTTGAGATCCTGCACGTTGCGGACGAAATCGCGAATCTGGTAGAGGGCATTCCACGCCGGAAATTGGATCTGGAGCGCGGGCGACGCGCCGGCAATCGTCATGTGGACGTGCACGAGGTGCGTCGCGGGTTCGCGCAGGTCCAGTTGATAACGAATCGGGGCTTCGGCGGCGAAGGCGGGGACGAAAGTGAAGAGCAAGAGGGTGACAAAAGACGCCCGCCGAACGGTGATCGACGCTCCTCCAGAGACGACGGGGGGCATAAGGGGTAAACTATAGCACGGTGGTGATTGCAAACCGGGCCCAGGCATGGTATTCACATAGGAAGCTGAAAAGCTGAAAGGACTGATAATCGATGCTCGCGCACTCAAAATCCAGACTTCTTGCCGCTTCAGGATGCTCGCTGGTCCTTGTTCTCGGCGCTGCCATGGCGGCCCGTCCGGCACGCGCCGACCAGGTTTCTACCAAGGTTCCGCCCGGCGTTCAGATTAATATTCCGGCCGACGCGCCGGTGCGGATTGTCAATTTCGCCTTCGATCACTCGCCGGCGGGCATGGCGGCATTTCATTATGACGTCCAGAACGTCGCCGGGCAGGGCATCATGGCCCTCGAAGTTCGCTGGCAGGTCCAGTTCGGCGATCAGGCCGGCAGCGTGGTTGCAAACCGCGACGACCGCTGGCTGACCGGCCAGCTGGCAGCGGGCGCGTCTGACCACTTCCAGGTGACGAACGTGGCGAGCACTCGTTCATTCCACGCCAGCGACCTGAAAGATCCTCAGCCGGCCGTGGTGCAGCCCACTGCCCCCGAAGGCATGACGCGGCTGGTGGCCAGCGTAGCTTACGTTGAGCTGGAAGACGGCTCGCGGATGGGATCGGACGCGGCCAAGGTGGGTCAAGAGATCGACCAGGCCCGGCGCGCGCAACTGGCGGCCACGGCCAAGCTCCTGACCGCGTTCAACACCGGCGGCAGTGAAGCGCTTGCCCATGCCATTCAGCAGGGCAGCGCCACCGGCGGTGAAGATGCGGCAACTCAGGAGCTGAACGCGCGTATGCTTGGTCTGCTCCAGGAAGAGGGCACGGACGCCGTCGTACTTGAGTTGCAGCGCATCTCCGGGCTCGCGATACCGGAATCCCGCGAGTAATCGGGTTGCGCTTCGGCGCGCCGGCGCCTTTCAGGCCGGTTCCGCGGCATCGCCCGGGACGTATTCGTAGTACCCGCTCCCGATCAGCCGCACGGGGCCGGTCAAATACACCTCGCCCGATTTGCTCCATTCGATTTCGAGCTGGCCGCCGGGTGTTCCCACCCGCAGCTTGCGATCCGTCAGACCATTGAGCGCGCTTGCCACAGCCGCTGCGGAACTCCCGGTCCCTGAGGACGCTGTCTCGCCAACGCCGCGCTCCCAGAATCGCACTTCGATCTGCCGTCGCGAGACGATCTTCACGAACTCCACATTGGTGCGATTGGGAAAGAACGCGTGACGCTCGATCTCGCGGCCCAGCGCACGCCAGTCGAGGTCGTCGAAATCCCGCACGAAGATCGAGCAGTGCGGATTCCCCATCGAGGTTACCGTCAGTGCCGGCGCTCCCTGTAAATCCGGCAACGCGTAACCCGTCACGGGCGCTTTGGCATCAGGGCCGGCAAATGGGATCGCCGCCGGTTCGAGAATTGGCGTGCCCATGTTCACGCGGAATACCCAGTCGCCTCGCTGGCCACCCACGCAATCGATCGTCTTGAGGCCGGCCGCTGTTTCGATAGCAATGGCGACGGATTTACGTTTGGTGTTCCTCCAAACGCTGTTGCTGTCCAGTAGCCAGGCGGCAGCGCATCGTATGCCGTTGCCCGACATCTCGGCTTCACTTCCGTCAGGGTTGAAGATTCGAACCGCGAGGTAATGGCTTGAGTCGGCGGGAGGCGAGGCGGCGAATAATCCATCTGAACCGATACCGGTGTGCCGGGCGAGAATCGCACGAGCCACTTCGGCAAAACGGCGTATTTTCCGCGGGCCGAGCGGAACGTCCTGCGTTCGCACGACGAGGAAATCATTGCCGGCAGCCTCATACTTCGTAAACGGAACTCTGGTCATGGTTCTCGCCTCTTCAGGGCTTGATGCCCGGCGTTGCGATATCGCGATCCTGCCTCGATCAGAGCCTGGCAAGAGGAACCACCTTATCACTGCTTCCGATAAATTCGAAGGCGATCCTCCTTCGGAAAGCGATAATCGGCCACAAGCGTAAAGTCGTCGAATGGGTGTGGGTAGCGCTCCATCAGCCGGTCTACAGCGTCGTCTTCGCCGCGAACAATCCAGGTGATCGACGCCGGAGGCGATCCTGCCGGCCAGCCCGAGGGTCCAAACGGCAGCATGTCCCAGTAGCGTCGATTGAGCTCGGTTAGCGTGTGACGATACGGAATGTCGAGCGTCGGCAGCAGGCACGGATGCTTTCCATTCGCAGTTAAGATGATCCCGCCTTTATACCCCCGCCGGAGCAGATCGATGAGCGCTTGCTCCGACTGCGCGCGGCACGGCGTGTTCTGCAGACTCTCCTGGACGTTCCCGATGTTTGCCGCGCCTCCGCGCACACTGGCGATGAACTGTATGGCGAGAATGGCTATCAGCGCAGCTGTCGCCAGCAGCCGCCTGGTGGACGAGAGGCGATCGCTGGTCAGGAAGCTCGGAAACAACGCTATGGCCGGCAGCATCTCGAGGGCGTAACGCAGATTGTAGTACGTGTGCGGGAAGAGTGTGGGCACGTAGATGGGCACGGCCGCGCTTGCCATGGACTGGACATAGAAGATCAGCGGAACGAGCAGCAACAGCGCAGCCGAGCGACGGCGGCGCATGCGGGCGTCGATCGCCCAGACGGCAAAGCCGAGGACGGCGAGCTCGAGCGACATCGGCCCGATCACGAGCTTTAGATCCTCGAGGTAGTATCGGGCCGAAAGCAGGTAGCTGCCTTCGGTCGGATAGTGGAAACCCGTTGTCAGGAGTTGATGGGCGTAGATGGCTTTTGCGGAGTAGGGCCCGTTATAGAATTCCAGTGGATTGCCGTACCGGTGCCAGTCGTGCAGAACCCACAGCGCCGGACCGGCGGCGGCCAGCGCGGAGAAAATCGCCGTATCGCGAATCCGCTGCATTGGACTGCGATCGCGTGCCAGGAGCACAAAGAGCGCTGCAAAGGGAATCAGGTACCAGCCGTCGTATCGGGTCAAAGCCGCCAGGAGCGCCGCTATTCCCGCGGCCGCGAGCGTGGTGAGACGGCCGCGCTGCTGGAACCGGAACAGTCCCCAGACAATCAGCACCGCCCACATGATGTTCAGGGGCTCGGTGAGCGGCATGGAGGCGACCGCGAGCATGTTGGCGCAGAGCAGGAATCCGGCGAGGGCCACCCAACCGGCGGCCGGATTAAGGCTCATTTCAGCGCCCAGCCTGAATAGAAACCACGCCGCGATTGCGAAGGCCAGGCTGGAGACGATGCTGCCGCCGAGTCCGGTGCGCCACAGGTGATCGTTGACCGCCAGCGGCGCCACCAGCAGGTGATAAAGGGGAAGCCATGAGCTGCCGATTTCCTCCCAGCCCGAGGTCAGCGAATCGGACAGCCGCCTGGCACCCTCCATGTGCGCGATGGCATCGCCGTAGAGATTGCTGAGACCGCGAACGTAGAAAAAATGCAGGCTGGCCGCCGCTACGGCCAAAATGACGAGCGCAGGGGGAAATGCAGTGCGGACTGCCGGGACGGCATCGGCAGCCGAAGCCGCGGGGTCTCGGCGAGATCGAGACTCGGGCACCTCAGACCTCGAAGTGAGTCATGCTCTTGAACTCGTTGAATCGTGCGTCGATTTCGCTGCGAGTCAGGCGCAGCAGCCGCGAAACTCCGAATTCTTCAACCGCGAAGCTGGCCATGACCGACCCGTAGATCAACGCGCGCCGCAGGCAGCCGTCGCTCAGGTCGCCGGCGCTGGCGAGGTAACCCATGAAGCCGCCCGCAAAAGTGTCGCCGGCGCCGGTGGGGTCGTGGACCTCTTCGAGCGGGTAGCCGGGCGCGAAGAAGATCGAGTTCTCCTGAAAGAGGCACGCGCCGTATTCGCCGCGCTTCACAACCAGAGTGCTCGGGCCAAGTTTGCGGATGGCTGCCGCCGCTCGGCGCAGATTGTCGATGCCGGCGATCGTCCGCGCTTCCTTGTCGTTGATGATGAGCACGTCGACGCGCGCCAGCGTGCGGCGCAGGTCTTCGGGCGTCCCGTTGATCCAGAAATTCATGGTGTCGAGACCGACCAGCTTCGCGTTCGGCAGCTGCTCGCGCACCGCGAGTTGCAGCGTCGGCTGAATGTTGGCGAGGAATACGAAATCGCTTGCGAGATATGGCGCCGGCAGCTTGGGCTGGAAGCGCTCGAAGACGTTGAGCTGCGTGTCGAGCGTCTTCGCCTCGTTCATGTCGCCGGTGTATTCGCCGCTCCACCGGAACGTGCGGCCGGCGGCCCGCTCGATTCCGCGCGTGTCGATGCGGCGACCTTCAAAGACCTTCAACTGCTCGGGTCCGAAGTCATCGCCGACCACCGCGACAATGTTCACCGGCGCAAAAAAGCTCGCCGTGATTGAAAAATAGGTGGCCGCGCCGCCTACCACTTCGTTCGCTTGCCCATAGGGCGTCTTCAAAGTGTCGAACGCGACCGAACCTACCACAAGAACAGGCATGAGCATCCTTCCTCGATGGGCGTACGGGCGGGAAACCAACGTGGCGAGGCTGTTCCCGCTTTCCTGGAGCCGAAATCTGAAGGCGAAGACCGTCAGGCCTTCAGGTACTTCCCGATGATGATGTCCAGTCGCTTTCGCGCCGCCGCCGGAATCTTGCGCCGGTCGGTCAGAATGGCGTGTGCGAGCGCCGATCCGCATTTGCAAGTGCGCTCGCGCGGCATGCGGGCTACCGCGCCGCGAATGATGTTCTGCGCGTGCTCCACGTTGCGGTTCAGGCATTCGATCACCTGGCTCACGGTGACCGCATCGTGGTGTGGATGCCAGCAGTCGTAATCCGTCACCATGGCGAGCGTCGCGTAGCAGATCTCGGCTTCGCGCGCCAGCTTCGCTTCGGTCAGGTTGGTCATGCCGATCAGGTCCATGCCCCAGGCACGATAGGTGTTGGATTCCGCCAGCGTCGAAAACGCCGGGCCTTCCATGCAGACGTACGTACCGCCGTGATGGCACGTCACATTGATGGAATCGCAAACCGCCGCGAGCGCGTTCTGCACGGTCGCGCACACCGGATCGGCAAACCCGATGTGAGCCACGATTCCTCCGCCGAAAAAGGTGGAGACGCGGCCGCGCGTGCGATCGAAGAACTGCGAGGGAACAGCCATGTCGAGCGGCTTGTACTCTTCACGGAGCGATCCCACGGCGCTTACGGAAATAATGCGCTCCACGCCGAGCTTTTTCATCCCGAAAATGTTGGCGCGGTAAGGGACCTCGCTCGGCAGCAGCAGATGCCCGCGACCGTGCCGGGCCAGAAATGCCACTTTCCGCCCCTCGAGCTCGCCGAGCACGTAGGCATCGGAGGGTTTACCAAAGGGCGTCGTAATGCGGATCTCGCGGACTCGCGTCAGTCCTGGCATCGTGTAGAGACCGCTTCCGCCGATGATTCCGATTTCAGCCGATTTATGTTTTTGGGTCGCCATTTTTCGAAAAGTTGACAGTCCACAGTCAACAGTTAACAGTCTTGAATTCAGGGCGATTTGATGAGAATCTGCTAGCCTCATCGTTGGCTAGCTCTTAACCACCGCTGCGGGCTCCTAACGGTCCACGCTTGACTGTAAACTGTCGACTGTCAACTCACTGTCGACTGCCAACTGTCGACTGTTACCGGCCGCGCCACCAGTTTCCCATCCCGCTCCTCCAAACGCGCCCATGGCGTCGCGACATCGTGCCCGAACACGACGACGACCCGGTCCCTCACAAGTTCCGGGAGGATGCGGTGCTTGCTCGAGAGCGTTTCCAGAGGGTAGAGGTCGAACGACATGATCCACGGATATGCCAGGTGCGCAGGGGTCGGCACCAGATCGGAAACGAAGCAGGCGCGCTCGCCGCTGGACTCGATCCACACCACCTGCAGGTCACGCGTGTGTCCTGGCGTCACTTGCACTCGAATTCCCGGTACGATTTCCTGATCGCCGTCCAGCAAGGTGGTTTGCGGCTCGGCGGCCCGGAAAAATCCCTCGATGTAACTGGCTCGATCGCGCTCGTTCGGATTGATCGCGTGTTCCCATTCGCCCCGCTGCACGTAATAGCGGGCGCGCGGGAAAGTCGGTACGATGCGTCCGCCATCGCGCCGCGTGTTCCAGCCGCAGTGATCGAAATGAAGATGGCTGTTAATCACGATGTCGATGTCGTCAGGCCCGAGCCCGTGACGCTCCAGATCGCTGAGCAGGTTCACAAAATGGTCGACTGCGTAAATGTCGGCAAACTTGCGATCGAAGTTCTCGCCGATGCCGGTCTCGATCACGACGTTCTCGCGCCCGGTCCGCACAAGAATGCTGTTGAGACCGAGTTTGATCCGGTTGCGGCTGTCGGCGGCAATTTTCTTTTCCCATAGCACCTTCGGCACCACGCCGAACATCTGTCCACCATCGAGGGCGAAAGTGCCGTCAGACAAGGGGTGAATTTCAAAGTCGCCAAGCTTCATACGGTAGTCGGTTGCCGGTA
>JASHQD010000584.1 GCA_030037755.1 Terriglobia bacterium | reverse complement strand
CGCCGTTTTCTCACTCGCAGCTCCTTTCGCTGCAAAGTGTGCCACCCCGGACTGTCTCACTTCAAGGGTTCAGTCCACCAGACCGTGCCACTTGCGACTGTCCCGCCTTGTTGCGTGACGGAGACCTTCACTCGCGGGTGCGTAGCGGTCGGGAGACCGCGCTGCAACCAGGTCGATCCTGAATTGTCAACCTTCTCAGTCATTCTAGCCTAGTTAATGGGGCTATGGCAACCGACATTTCGCTACGCTTCTGCTAACTTGCTCAACGGGTGGGGCAGGATTCCTCTTGCCTGGGGATTTTTATGCTCTGCCGGCCCCGTACTCTCACTCCAGCCGCTCTGGCAGCCCGCCGCGCCAATGCCCTTAAGTCGACCGGAACTCGAACCGAACACGGCAAGGCTCGCGTCGCGCTTAACCCCTTGAAACGCGGCCGTTACGCGGTCAATCTGCCCGAAAAGCTCGCTCATGCCGGATATCGTCAGGACGAGGCCGAATGGCGCCGGATTCGCGCCCGAATAGCCCAGACCTTTCAGCCGACAGCCGCCGTTCCCGCTCCCGTGTCCTGTAGCGGCGGTGTCCCCACCGCCGCCCGAAGTCTCGACCGCCAGCTGGGGAGTACGATTTTCGGACCGAGCTTCGAGAAGAAGATGGACTGGCTGGCCAGTTCGGTCTGGTGCGCGCATCGGACTCGTTTTTACGCCCAGCGCCGCCGCGGCTACGCTTTTCGGATTGGGCCGGAGCTGTACAGCGATCAGCTTTCCCTCTTGACTGTCGACTGTCGACTGTCGACTGTCGACTCTTGACTGCCAGTCGAAAATCCCCATTTACCCGTCCTTGCACTGCACTCATGCATCTTGGAATTCCTGCCGATACCCAATTGTGGTCCACTTCGGCACCACGCAAAGGAGATTCCGGTTCGGCTCAAACCGGAAGCACAAGGAGGATTTCAATGGGCACAGTTCAAATGGTTCTGGATCCGACGGCACAAAGCCCGCAGGTAAGGGATTTCGAGGCCGGATTGGCCGCGCGGGTGGTAGGTCAGGAGCGGGCGGTGCGGCGGCTGGCGCGCATTTATCAGGTCTACCTTGCGGGATTATCGTCGCCGGGAAGGCCGCTTTCCACGCTGCTGCTTTTGGGTCCGACCGGATCGGGCAAAACGCGGCTGGTGGAAGCCGCTGCCGAAGTGCTTTTCGACAATCCCAACGCGGTCATCAAGGTCGACTGCGCGGAATTTCAGCACAGCCACGAGATCGCCAAGCTGATCGGCTCGCCCCCGGGATACCTGGGTCATCGCGAGACGCAGCCGCTGATCACTCAGGAGACGCTCGAGCAGCATTACACGGACAAGGTCAAACTCTCGCTTGTGCTTTTCGATGAAATCGAGAAGGCGAGTGACGCTCTCTGGCAGCTCCTGCTCGGCATCCTCGATAAAGCCACCCTGACGCTCGGTGACAACCGGCGGGTGGACCTGTCTCGCGCCATGATCTTCATGACGTCAAACCTGGGCACCGCGGAAGTTAACAAGCTCATGACAGGGGGCCTCGGCTTCTCGGCGACCGAGGCGCAGAATGACGATTCGCTCGACCAGAAGATCTATCGCGTGGCAAGCGAGGCCGCGCGGCGCAAGTTCTCGCCGGAGTTCATGAATCGCATCGATAAGGTGATTGTCTTTCGTTCGCTGAAGGAGGAGCACCTGGAGCAGATTCTCGACATCGAGCTGGGGCGCATGCAGGAGCGCATCACAGATTCTCCTGCCGGCACAAACCAGTTTGTGTTCAAATGCACGCCCGCCGCGCGCGATTTCCTGCTGCGCGAAGGGACGGATATGAAGTTCGGAGCGCGCCACCTGAAACGGGCGATTGAGCGGCACCTGCTCTTCCCGCTTTCGACATTGCTTGGAACAGGCCAGATTGAACTCGGTGACCTGATCACCGTGGACTTCGACGCGGAGGCATCGAAGCTGATTTTCTTGAAGGAAGAACGCGGGGCCTTGATCGAAGAGCCGGAGTTTCCTGTGCCAGGAATCGAGCCGGCGCTGGCGCAGGCTGCGGTTGCCGCGGCGCGAAGCGCCGGCATGTGCCTGAGTTAGACGACGACGAGTACGGCGGACGCCGACCGGCACTCGGCGTCAGGCTTGGCATCTCTCCTTGCCACTCGCCGCTTCCAGACGTTCGCCACTAGCCACTGGCCACGCTTGGGAAGCCCCCAACTTTCTGGCGCCTCACACAGGCCGCGTCGTAACATGTTCGGATGACTTCGACCGGCGACGGCGTCTCCCTGCACGATCCCGAGGCTGAATACACGCGACGGCTGGAAGCTGCGCGCTTGCGGCAGTCCGAATACGAACGGCGGCACCGGCTGCTCGGTGGCGTGAACCTGGCAGTTGTGGCGGCGGGCATCGCGGTATTAGTGGCGGCGCTCGCCTTTCGCGCGTTTTCGATCCTGTGGATTCTGGTTCCGGCTGCCGTTTTTGTGGTTCTGGCGAGCTTCCACGCCGGGGTGTTTCGGTCGATGCGGAGATGCTCGCGCGTAATCGCCTTCTACGAGCGCGGTCTGGCGCGATTGGCAGGCCAATGGGCCGGCCACGGCGAACAGGGGACGCGCTATCTCGATCCCAACCATCCTTATGCCCGGGACCTCGACATCTTCGGTCCCGGTTCGCTCTTCGAAATGCTTTCGACGGCGCGCACGCCGATGGGCGAACAGACGCTCGCCCAGTGGCTGCTCGAAGCGGCCCCGCCGCCCGAGGTCCATGCTCGTCAGGATGCGGTAACCGACTTACGCGGGCGGCTGGATCTTCGTGAGGACGTGGCGGTGCTCGGGGAAGACGTCCGGCACGTCGTTCAGCCCGACGCGCTGGCGCGGTGGGGCGAGGCCGAACTGGTGCTGAAACCCCGACGTGTGGTTCGCGCCGGGCTCGTGCTGCTGGCGATCGCCTGGCTGGCCAGCGTGGTGGCCTGGTTTGCCTTCGGACACTGGGACCTGGCGCTCGCGGCGAGTGTACTCAATCTGTGCGTTCAGTACCGATTCCGGGGCGCCGTGCGCAAAATCGCGCCCTACGTGGGTGTGCTTGCCGCAGCAGACGAGCTCGGAGCGTCATCACCAAGACTCACCGTAGAGCGCGTAGCGCCGGAGCTGAACTTATTATCGACGGTGCTGGAGCGTCTTGAGCATGAGGCCTTCGAAGCCCGGAAGCTGGCCAATCTCCAGGTGGCGCTCCGGGCCGCAGGGACGACGCCGTCACGCGCCGTCAAGCGATTGGGTCGCGTTGTAGAGCACCTGGAATCACGGCGGAATCCCTTTCTGGCTTTCATGGATCCGTTCATCTTCTGGACGCTGCAGTGCGCCTTCTCGGTGGAGGCCTGGCGCCGGCGGTTCGGCCGATCGTTGCGGACGTGGGTCGACTCGGTGGGCGAAATCGAAGCTCTTTCGTCACTGGCCGGCTACGCCTACGAGCATCCTGCCGATTCCTTTCCGCAGTTCACCGAAGAATCGCCGTACTTCCGGGCAGAAGGGCTCGCGCATCCCCTGATTCCGGAGAGTCGCGCGGTGCGAAACGATCTGTACTTGGGCGGGGACCTGCGGCTGCTGGTGATCAGCGGCCCGAATATGGCGGGCAAGAGCACGCTGATTCGCGCGGTCGGGGTCAACGCGGTGCTCGCGCAGTGCGGAGCGCCCGTGCGGGCGAGGCGACTGACGCTTTCGCCGCTCGCGGTGGCGGCGTCGATTTGCGTGCTGGACTCGCTACAGGGTGGCATCTCCCGGTTCTACGCCGAGATCACGCGCTTGAAGCAAATCACCGACATGACCTCGGAACGGCCGGTTCTTTTTCTTCTTGACGAGCTCCTGAATGGCACCAATTCGCACGATCGCCGGGTAGGGGCCGAAGCGCTGGTGCGAAGCCTGGTAGCGCGCGGAGCCATCGGCCTCGTCACCACGCACGATCTGGCGCTGGCGAAGCTGGCAGATGATGCCGAACTGCGGGCCGCCAATTTCCACTTCGCGGACTATCTCGACAACGGCGAATTGCGATTCGATTTCCGGCTGAGTCCCGGCGTGGTGCAAACGACCAACGCCCTGAAGCTCATGCGTTCGATCGGCCTGGAGGTGTGAGCGGTTACGATTACATCAGGCCCCATTTTATGCGGGTGTAGGCGATCTGAAATCCGTGCCGTTGCGCGTTCCTCTGAGACGAGCTGCCGGGTTCGGCGCAGAATATCGCGAGATCGCAACCGGACCGCACCGCATGACTCAGACGGCTTGCGAGCAGCCTGTTTTGCGCGCCGCGCCGCCGCCACTCCGGGATGGTACTGGCTCCGGAAAGCAGTGCGACTCCGCCATGCATCGCGAGGGCGCCCGCCGCGATCGGCTGGCCGTCGATTTCCGCCAGAAACATCGTGTTGCCCTCGATTGCGGACGAAACTGCCATCAAATCGCGCATGTGATCCGCAAACTGCGTGAACTCGCGCCAGCCTTCCGCCATTGTCCTTGCCCATACGTCCTTCTCATCGGCACCGGCCAGGCGTGCCTGCAAGGATTGGTTTCCGGGCGCAGCCTCATCCGCCAGATCGCCTTCGCCGATCGGACGAAAAAGAACGTTCGACAATTCCACGAGCCGGTAGCCCCGATCGTGAAGCATGGGCACGATCGCTTTGTCAGCGAGCGGGCTCACTTCGTGCACGACGGGCGCGCCGCGGTCTTTGAAAAACGCCTCGATCCGGTCCATGTCAGCCACGGTGGGCATGTGAAACAGGCCGAGCCCGAACGTCTGCGTACAAGGAGAGTTTGGTGTGTCGAACATCGCATAAGCGCCCGCGACCTCGATCCATTGCGCGCCGGAATCGGGGGCAATACGGGCTCGAGCCTCAACGAATCGGGCGTTGGCAAGGCCCTCAGTCCGCTCCAGGCGGCAGGATAAGGCGCGATCGGCAGTGACGAGACGGGGCATCGACGACGTTAACCATATCACAGTGCGGGGGAGGCTGGCCGGAGAGCCAGTGCTGCGGATTTGAAGCCCGATCTGCATCACATCTGAAATGATGTGGTACATTCGGAAGCTATGAAGACGCTGGCGAAACGAGTTATTGGTATTGGACGATTCGCCTCTGGCGTTCGCGATCTCGGTTCCAACAAGGAACACTTGAAAGGGTTCGGCCGTTGAAACCAGTGCTTCGACGCCTTGCGATACAATAGCCTTCCTGCCGGACGTGCTCCGGCCCGGCTCTATGTTCCGACTTGCCCGCAAATCGATTCTCCTGGCGGCCGCGATCGCATCGCTACTGGCGCTCGTGACGCTGCGCCCGGGCACGGCCTCCGCACAAACGCCGCATCCGCCGGACGCGGCCACAATCCAGCGCGGAGCTCAGCAATTCCAGCAAAGTTGCGCCTTCTGCCACGGCCCCGACGCCACCGGCGGGCGCGGTCCGGACTTGATCCGCTCGGCGCTGGTCGCGCACGATGTCGACGGCGACCTGATCGGCCCCGTGATCCGCAATGGCCGGCCGGATAAAGGCATGCCGCCGCTTCCTCTCGACAACGATCAGATCAAGGCCGTGGTCGCGTATTTGCACGATCGCGCGCAACAGGCGCTCAATTCCGCGCGGTTGCCGAAGACGTATGATCTCGCCAAGCTGCTCACCGGAAGTGCCGAGGCGGGCCGCACTTATTTCAATGGCCCGGGCGGATGCGCGCAGTGCCACTCACCGTCGGGAGATCTGAAAGGAATCGCGGGCAAGCTCGCGCCGCTCGATCTCGAGGCGGATATGCTCTATCCGCGGCACGGCGGCGATCGCACCGTGACCGTCACACTCGCCTCGGGCCAGCAGATCAGCGGCAAGCTTGAATACCTGGATGAATTTACCGTGGTGCTGCGCGACTCGAACGGGTGGCAGCATTC
>JASHQD010000583.1 GCA_030037755.1 Terriglobia bacterium | reverse complement strand
TCCCAGATCCAGTGCAGGTTGTCAGGCCGTCCGTCGAAGATGACGCGACGCGCATTGCCGCCCTTATCGCCATCGTCTTCGTCATGCAGAGGCTGATGAAGGTCACCAACGAAATGGACGACGAACTTGAGCGCCTGCGCCTTCGATGCCCGATCGGCGTTCGGGTCTTTCAGCACCGCGAGGAACTGCTCGGTTTTGGCGATCACGCAGTCGCCGTTCGAGCACTCGCGCGACATGTCGATCCTGGAATCCGCCAGGGGAATATCGATGTAATGCCAGGGGCCGGTTTCAGGATGATCGCGGCGGTACTCGTCCGCCCAGCTCGCGATCGCGTCAATCGTGCTGCCGTCGAGCAGATTGTTCGCGCGGCTGACCGCGGCCGCAGTCATGTAATGCTCGGCGACCAGAGCGATGACGGCGTGCCCTTCGCGTCCCCAGGCCAGACCCATCGTAGGAGTGATCAGCGTCAATAACAGAATCGCGGAAAAGCGCTTCATACCGGTCCTCAGGTTGTGCTGCAAGAATTAGGGTCAAGAAACCCGGAGTGTATCATTCGAATTTGAGGGGCGGCAAGGGAGATCGAAGCGACCGCGATCGCAGCGAGGCAGTCTGATGCCGGAAACCCCGTGGCGGAAATCGTCAGGAATGGGACTGTAGAAAGATAGAAGCGCGCCTGTCCCTGGCGCGCTAATCAGCTACGCAGGCGGGACGCCCGCGCCACAGCACGCAAACCGCAAAGAGGTCTTGAGCGGAAAGGCGCTAATCGAGGCGGACCAGACCACGCCTGATGGCGAGTGTCACTGCTTCGGTTCGTCCGCTCACCTTGAGCTTGTGCAGAATGTTGTTCACATGCACTTTGACCGTGCTCTCCGTGACGTGCAGTTCGGACCCAACTTCCTTGTTGCTCTTACCCAAAGCCAGCAGACGCAAAACTTCCAGCTCACGCCCGGTTAGTTCCGCCCCGCCCACGCGCTCGGCCAACTTGTTCGCCACGCCCGTGGGCAGGTAGGTATCGCCGTCGTGGACGCTGCGGATGCACTCGAGAAGTTGCTCGCGGGGCGCATCCTTGAGTAGATAACCTTTGGCGCCGGCTCGCAGGGCGCGGTAAATGTCCTCATCGTCCCCGAAAGTTGTGAGCACAACGATGCGAACTGCCGGGGACTGGCGGCGCAGGTTCCCGATTACTTCAAGGCCATCCATTTCGGGCATGCGTAGATCCACCAGAGTCACATCCGGCTGGTGAAGCTGGAACAGGTGCACCGCCTCCCGGCCATTACCGGCCTCGGCAACGACGGTCATGTCGGGCCGCCGGTTAATCATGGCCGCAAGGCCTTCACGAACCACCGGATGATCGTCCGCGAGCAGCACCCGGATCTGCTTCAGTCTTGGCATCAGATCCTCACACGCGCGCCGGAACTCGTGCCGACACCCTGGTTCCCCGCGGGCCGCTCTCGATGGCGATTCGTCCGCCGATACGCTCGGTTCGCTCCCGCATGCTCGTCAGTCCAAAACCGGCGCGGTTCTGCGCGGCTCCGGAATCGAATCCTCTCCCATCGTCCTCAACGGAGAGCATCACCTCGTCGGCGTCGAACTTCAGAAGCACGTGAATCTGCGTTGCGTTGGCATGCTGGAAGGCATTATTCAATGCCTCCTGCGCAATCCTCAGGAGGTTGTCCTCAACTTTGGGCGGCAGGCTGCGCGTCGAGCCTTCGAGACGAAACGTCGCCGGGACCGGCCGATGATCCCTGACCTCGTTAACAAGGCTGCGAATTGCCGCGGCTAAATCGCCTTGTTCGAGTGCCTGAGGCCGCAAGTCCCAGATCGAGCGGCGGGCCTCGGCCAGGCTGTTGCGCGCCAGTGTTTTGGCTTTCAGGATGTGGTCCCGTGCCTCCGCCGGCTCGCTGAGCGCGTCCTCGGCGACCTCCAATTGAACGACAATGCCCGTGAACCCCTGAGCGAAGTTGTCGTGCAGTTCCTGAGCCATGCGATTTCTCTCCTCCAGCAACACCGACTTTTGTCCCTGTTCAGCGAGACGCGTGAGTTGCACCGCCAGCGTTGCCAGATGCGCCAGGCTCTCCGCAAGGTCCACTTCATCGGAGCGATAGCTGCGATGGTCAGACGAGCGAACGCTCAGCATTCCAACCAGCTTCTCTCGCAACACCAGAGGCACCAGCAATATGGTCTTAATTCCCTGCCCCGCCGCCCAGGCTTGGGTCTCGGGATTCAGCAGCTGGCTGGCGCCCGCGTTCTCGATCACCAGGGGGCTGCGGCGTTGATAGACCAGCGGCCACAGGCTGCTCTCCCTGTCACCCGGGCCGACCGGTACCGGAGCAGCCCGATTCAAGCGGTCCCCGGAACTGCGCTGCACCGCGACATCGCGATACGTCATGTGCATCATCGCGGACTCATGCTCCGGATTGTAGAGGTAAAGCGCTGACGAAGGGGCCTCCAACTGCTCGGTGATGGCCCGAAGCACGTGCCCGAGAAACGTATCCAGAGCCGGTTCGGCTGCCAGCAGACTCAGCGTCCGAGCCAGCGCCGCCTCGTGGCTGCGCGAGAGCCGTTCTGCGCGTTTCCGGTCTGTGATGTCGCGCGATGAAAGCAGGACACGCTGGACGTTACCTGCCCGATCGGTAATGGGAGAAAAAATAGCTTCCAGGTCCGCCCAATCGCCGGCCTTCCGCCTGACGCGCATCTCGAGCTTCCTGCTTTGGCGCGAATCTGCAAGATCGCGGAACGTCGCCCGGACCGCTTCAGCATCGTCGGGGTGAACGACCTCAAGCATGCAATGGTGAAGCAGATCGTCCGGAGTGTATCCCAGGACTTGAAAATGAGAGGGAGAGGCGTACTGCACGATCGCTTGAAGATTGAGGAGCTTGATCAGATCCTGCGAATTCTCCGCCAGCAGCCGGTAGCGCTCCTCGCTCTCACGCAGGGCCTGTTCGGCTTGCCTGCGATCGGTGATGTCCTCCGTCACCCCGGCAACGCGATAGATCCGGCCGTGATGGTCGCGGACGGGAAACGCGCGCGTGCGTACCCAGCGCACCGATTCATCCGGGCGGACGATGCGAAACTCGGAATCTGCGTTTGAGCCTTCCAGAACCTGCCTGCCAAGCGCCGCAACCGCCTGTTCCCGGTCTTCAGAATGGATGATATCGGAGGAATTCAACCGTCCATACAATCCCTCGCGGGTCCGCCCCGTGATCTCCTCGAACGCCCGGTTGGCAAAAATGACTTTATTGGTCGCCAGCGAAACGATCCACACAATGTCGCGCGTGTTTTCCGCTAGCTGCCGGAAAAGCTCCTCGCTCTCACGCAGAGCATGCTCGGCTTTCAGGCGTCCGGTGACGTCGAGTCCAATGCAACGCACGACAGGTTCGCGGAGTCCTTCACGGCGCAGGGAGTTGTTGTATTCGAGAACCTTTTCTTCCCCAGTGCGCAGCCTCACCTTCATGTAGCCTCTGGCGTGGCCGTCCCTGATCACCCGTTGAAGGTAGTCGTCGAACCGGTCTTGAACTTGCGACGGGAGAAAAGTGCGAACGTTGTGGCCAACCAGTTGGTCCGGCCTGTCGAAGCCGGAAAACTCGACGGTAGCCTCGTTGACGCTGAGCACCTGGCCGTGCGAATCGTGGGTGCCGAACAAGATGCCGCTATTCTCCACCAGGTCGCGGTACCGGTCTTCGCTTTCCCGTACGGCCTCTTCGGCCTGCTTGCGCTCGGTGATGTCAACGCATGAGCCGATGTATCCGGCGAAATTCTTATCGGAATCCCACAGTGGCCTTCCCGTATCAAGAATCCAGCGATACTCGCCATCGGCTCTTCGAAGCCGGTACTCCATTTCGAAGTTCTGGTGAACCCTGAACGCTGAGCGGTAAATCCGCAAGCACCGCTTCCGATCCTCAGGGTGCACTCCTCTGCTCCACCCCGCGCCGACCTCGCGCTCCAGCGGCCGGCCCGTGAACTCCAGCCAGCGCTCATTAAAAAAGGAACAACCCCCATCCGGCCCCGACATCCAAATCATCACGGGCGCGGTGTTGGCCATCGTGCGAAATCGAGCTTCCATGTTTTGCTCGAGGAGTTGAGCCTTTGATGGATGTTCCCTGCGGCCTCTCTGCTTCGTAGCCCGAGCCGGCCTACGTATCCCGTCGGAGTTGACTGGAATTTTCCTGCCTGTGGCCATTTCCCCCTCGCTCGCGACATCCCTGCCCGAGAGCCTGGACGTCGCCTGTCACGGCTATGATAAACCGACAATAAACCACTCTGCCATAGTGCCAAGGGCTACTACTTTCGACCGAGGTATATCTAAGTCCTCCGCTCAATTGACTCGGACAACCCAGGAGGCGCCTAATTATTAACTGCGCGGCGGGGATTCGGAGGCTGATGTATGGGTCCCCCCCCATCCCATTGCGAATCCTCGCCGCGCAGCTCGTCGCCGCTTACTTCACCAGAATCGAATCTCACCCACAAACATTCAAGCGTTGCTCGAGCGACATGCTCGCTGGGCATGAAACACCGTCGCTCGAACTCATCCGCGTCGTAGATCGAGCAAGTCTTGGGCTAATCGAGCCGCTGAGGCGCGCGTTTCGCGCCAGCAGCGTTGCAAGGTCTGGTGATCAGGGCGGACCGCCCGGCCGGAACTTCACCGCGAAGGCAGCCCATTCTCACGGAGACCGCAGGTAAGATTCGCAAGCTGCGACAAGGAGTATGATCGAGCTGGAACTTCAATCGGAGGATCCACAAGTGACTATCAACAGAATTGGCTCCCAGCCTTCCACCAGAGGTTCTTCAGAGTGGTTCACCGGTACGGTACGGCTCGATCCCCTCGTTCAAGCGCCCGATCCGGCGCGCGTTCAAGCTGCCAGCGTCACCTTCGAGTCCGGCGCTCGCACGGCATGGCACACACATCCGCTCGGCCAGACCTTAATCGTAACGGCCGGCTGCGGCTGGGCGCAGCGCTGGGGTGGGCCCGTTGAAGAGATCCGGCCCGGCGACGTGGTCTGGTTCTCGCCCGGCGAGAAGCACTGGCATGGAGCGACGCCCACGACGGCCATGACTCACATTGCCATTCAGGAACGGCTCGATGGTAGAGTTGTCGACTGGATGGAACAGGTCAGCGATGAACAATACCGAAAGTGAATCGGGAATGATCCCGTGCAACCTGGTAAGGAGGGCAAATGGCAGCGCCGAACGACTCTTTAAAGGATCAGCTTTCCCGACACCGCGAGATTGACATTACCGTGACCGGCAGAAAATCAGGCCGCGCCATCTTAATTCCGGTCTGGTTCGTGCTCGAGGGCGACGCGCTTCACCTCCTGCCGGTTGAGGGGTCGGATACACAGTGGTACAAGAACGTCCTTAAGAACCCACGGATTCGGGTCGAGGCGGGCGGAGCGAAAGCCGATCTTCAGGCGCCTTCCGTCGCTGATGCCAGCCAGGTCTCGTCTGTGGTGGAGAGATTCCGCAAAAAGTACGGGGCACGCGACGTGAAGAAGTACTATTCCAAGCTCGATGTTGCGGTGCTCATCCACATGGACTGATGTTCGTCATCCCCCTTGCCGGGCGCGACGGTTCCCAATAAAGGGTGGTGCCATCGAGGCTCAGTGCTTTACAGCAAAATAATAGTAGTTTTCGCCCTCGTCCTCATCATTCCCAACCAGCTCGAGACCATGCGCGGCCAGTTCTTCCTGGTAGGCCTCGTGTCCCAGCGACACCGAGGGCAGACGCGTCATGACATCGATCCACGTGCAAGCCTGCTTCGGCGCGGTAAACAGGAACTGGCCGCCGCGGTTCAATGCACGCGCGGCTTTGCCGACCAAGATTCGTTGAGTCTCGGGAGCCAGCAGAAAAATCAGGCCCCAAGCCACGATCGCGTCGAAGGTGCGATTGAAAAACAGCGAATCCTCGACGGGACTGCATTCCACCGGAGCGCTGGGAAAATTCTCCCGGAAAATGGAGACAAGGGTCGGGGACGCGTCCACGCCATAAACCGCGAAGCCGTCGTGGAGCAACGCCTGCGAAATCGGTATTCCGTAACCACATCCGAGGTCAAGTATTGACGCGCCTGGCGAAAGCCGCTTCGCCCACGCCCGCACAACCCGCGGTCCAATGGTAGGTGTCCGCCGGCGAGTGAAATCGCGGGCCATGGCTTCGTAGCCATTTGACCTGTCAGGCACTGTACGACCAGGGTTGCTCGTCACTTGTCACTTGCAGCCACTTGCCATTCGCCACTTCGGCCGTCGCGGCCTTTAGCGCACGCTTCTGGCCTCCGCCGATACCAGCCGGCGAAGAATCAGCAGGAGAACACATCCCATGGCCGCTCCCAGCAGCGTTCCCGATCCGATTCCAATTGTCAGATGACCCACGAGGTGGGCCGCGGGTGTTTCGCCGAATGTGAACTGCCGCGCGCTGTAGACGTTGATCTTTCCGGTGAGTACGGTGAACAGGATCGCGGCGGAGATGATCAGTTGCTCGAAGCACGTCAGCAGAAAGACGGACGTGATCACGCTAACGTAGCTGCCGAAGCGCCGGGAATAAATCATGATCACCGCCAGCAGGATCGAAAGGCGTCCGGCGACAGTGACGCTGACAATGTGGAGGACCATTCCGCTGGCCCCGGCCGCGTAGACAACCAGGCGCAAGGCCCACACGGCCACGATAAACGCGAACAATGGCGCCAGCAGGTGCAGGTATTCGCGCAAACCACGCTCACCGATTTTCATAGTTCCCCCTGGGCCGGTTCCGCGGCCCTGATGAGCAGAAGCGTCATATCGTCCTCCGGCTCCCGGCCGGACCACTTGTAAACGGCATCGAGCACCGTCTGTTGAATGTCGGCCAGGGGCCTGTGGCGATGAGCGGCGACCAGCGAGGCGAGACGCGCTTCGCCAAAGGGCTCGTCGGCGATCATGCCCGCCTCGGTGATTCCGTCGGAATACAGCACGACCAGGTCACCGGGATCGAGCGTGACCGTCCCGGAGCAGAAGGTGGAGTCAGCGAAGAGGCCGATCGGTACGCCCCCGCAATCCAGGCGCCGGCAACCGTCGCCACTGCCAGCCAGAATGGGCGTGGTGTGGCCGGCATTGACGTAGGTGAGGCGGCGTTCAGCGTAATCCCACTCGCCATAGAAAAGCGTGGCGAACCTTTGGGACTCGGTGAACCGGCAAAGGTGTCGATTGAGCTGAGCGCAGAGCTCGGCCGGCGGGTTCCCGCTCTCCACAAGAATACGAACTCCGGCGTGCACGTTGGACATCAGGATGGCCGCTGATAGCCCCTTACCGCTGACGTCGGCAAGCGCGAACACCAGGCGCCCGCTGTCCAGCTTGAGGACGTCATAGTAATCGCCGCTGATGCCGGCCGCCGGCACACAGACGGCCGCGAACTCGAGGCCGGAATCGACGGGAAACTGTCGCGGAAACAGTGCCCGCTGAACCTCGCGCGCGAAGTTCAGCTCCGCTTCCTTTCGGGCCAGTTCGCGGCGGCTGGCGCGAAGCTGGTGCTGAACCTGGTAAAGCGCCATGCCGAGAACGCCCACCGCCGTGGTGCCGGCAAACGTCAGTCCCCAGGTGACGAGTGCGTACTGGGTCAGCAGGCCACGCCCGAAATAGAGCAGCGCGCCGGCGCCCAGCAGAAAGCCCGCCAAGTAGATCCTATCGCGCATCGAGCACAAGTCTGAATCAAGCCGCCGGGGTTGGCAAGACAGAAAGATCGCGGTGCGGGGTCCTGTGCCGACGGCCGACCGGCGGGCAAGATGCCAGCGCTCCCGGGTGGCACAGGCCCGGGCGGGACTTGGCGTCGCGCAGGAGGATCGACGACATCGTGCTGCGTGCCTGGTGCCCGGTTTTGCGAACGGCCGGGGTGCCTCCTGAAGGTCGGCGCTGCAGCTTCCGGAACGCACCATTCGGCGATAAAGCTGTAAAATCATTTGTGTCTGGAAGTTGCAGACAAAGGCATCAGTCGAATGCGGCTTCGCTCTCCGGTCAGCACCTGGCGGAGTGGATGA
>JASHQD010000582.1 GCA_030037755.1 Terriglobia bacterium | reverse complement strand
ACTTGGATATCTGAAGCGTGTCTTACCGAGCTGCGCTTCGGTGGGTATCTCTAAAATTTTCCATCCGCTACCTCGAATCGAGTCGGCTTGTTCAGTGTCTCACCGCCGATCGCGACCCAGTGCGCCACCCGCTGCATCAATTCGTCCAGCGAAATCTCGGGATTCCCGAGCAGAGAGCGAGAGAGCGACGCATTGCTAAGCAGGGCCCGCTCCGACTCTTCTCCGGTCAGGTGTAGTTCCCGCTTGAATTCGCGGGCGAAATACCCGGCGGCCCACCGCACCCGGACGATCTCAGGTCCAGTGACATTCAAGACTTGCGGCGGCGAGGCACAATGCGCGAGGCAGCGCAACGCGTAAGAGTTCGCATCTCCCTGCCAGATCACATTGAACGCGGGCACCGTCAAATCAACCGGCTCGGCCTGATAGACTTTGCGCGCGATGTCGACCAGCACGCCGTACCGCAGGTCAACGGCATAATTAAGCCGGAACAGCAGGCAGGGCGTGCCATACTCCCGGGAATGGTACTCGAAAATCCTCTCGCGTCCCAGGCACGATTGCGCGTATTCGCCCACAGGATCGGGCACGTCGGTTTCGACCGACCCGCCGGACTCCACGTTTACGAGCGGATAAACGTTGCCGGTCGAGAACGCGACAATCCGGGAATTACGGAAACGCTGGGCGACGTGGTGGGGAACGATCGTATTCGCAAGCCACGTAAGGTCGGGGCGGTCCGTTGAGCCGAACTTCCGCCCGGAAAGAAACAGGACGTTCGGACAATCCGGAAGCCTGCCCAACTGCTCGCGGTCCACGAGATCGCACGAGATGGTCTCAACACCTTCGCGCTTGAGATCCTGGACAAGCCCTGAAGAAGAGAACCGGGACACGGCGAACACTCGCGATCGCATGCCGGCGGTCACGAGGGCCCGCTTGATACGCCGGGCGAGCGACGGGCCCATTTTCCCGCCTGCGCCCAGGATGATGAAATCGCCCTCGATTCGGCGGATCGCATCCACGTCGCGCGCGCTTGGCGTCGCGAGCACGTCTTCAAGGTCTGCGACCGAATCGATGGATTTCATGGCTTTATCAGGCTGTAGCGCCGGTGTCCTCACCGGCAGCGGGGCAGCTGCTGAGTGCGCGGGCGGCGCTGAGGACAGCGCCGCTACAGCAGTCTTCGTGACGTCGCTGCGCGATCGGTCGAAATGAGATAAATGGCCACCGCCCCCAGGATTCCTCCAATCGTGATTATCCCCCAAGCGAGATTGTAACTGTGGCGCGTGTCGAAGATGTGACCGGCCATCACGGGCCCAAACGTCTGCCCGAGCGAATCCGCCATGATGATCAGCGCCAGGAGCTTTCCGAGCGCTTCAAGACCAAAACAGTCGGCTGTTACGAGCGGAATCAGCATGTAATCGGCGCCCATGGCGAAGCCAAAGACTGCCGCGAAAGCGTAAACCGTGGCGTTGCTGTGACGGACCAGCAGCAGGGGAATCGCAATCGCAAGCACGAGGTAAAATAGCGCCATCACGTTCTTGCGCCTGAAACGATCGGCCACGTAACCCACCGTGACCCTGCCGGCCAGGCTCGAAATCAGCAGGACGCTGAGCGCGTGCGACGCCCAGCCGGCGTCGTGACCGGCGTCCGTCAGAAATAGCACGAAATGCGAGATAACCGTGCCAATCGCGAAGATGGTGAGCGTACTGCCCGCGAGAAGCAGCCAGAAATCGGGAGTGCGGGCGGCTTTGCGCACACTAGCCGATGCGGATTGACCGATTGCGCCAACCGGGGAATCAGAATGATCGACTCCGTCAGGCAGCAGCCCCGAATCCTGGGGCGAAGAACGGGTGATCCAAATCCCCACGGGCAGGAGGATGAGGATAATTGCCATGCCGATCGACTGGAATGCCCGGCGCCAGCCAAAGCCGTCGATCAGGGAATGGATCAGCGTTGGGGAGACAGCGCCTCCCAGCCCGAGTCCCAGGTAGGCGTAGCCCATGGCTCGCCCGCGGAGAGCGCGAAACCATTTCGCGACCAGCACTTGATTCGGAATCGGACCGGCGAGGACGTAGCCTACGACTTCGATGAAGCAGAGCGCGTAGTACTGCCGGAGCGATGAGATCAGCCCCATGAAGACCAACGCCAATCCGGAGAACACTGCTCCGCAAAGGATCACGCGACGCGCGCCCACCCGATCGATCAGGGCCCCGGCGAACAGGCCGAAGAGAGGAGCGACAAGCACGAAACCGTAGAAAATGCCGCTCATCGCCTGCTGACGGTCGAATCCCAGCGATCGAATCAGCGGGAGATAGAAAACCGGAAGTCCGTAGTAGACGATTCCCGTTGTGAAGAAAAGATTCAGGAAGGCTGCGGCGACGATCCACCAGCCGTAGAAGATCCGGCGGCGTTTGGTTAAGAGCATAGAAGACATTGCAGCGGATCTGTAAGTCGTGCCTGAACGCGGATTGCGAACACGATCGTCAAACCCACCCACGAGCGCGCTCGATTATGCCACACTTGTTTCCCAGGCCATGACGGTTGTCTCATATCCGCGGATCGCGAGTTTCCGCAGCGCGCGCCAGGTCGCGAACCGGCTCGAAGATCTGGGCTGGTCGCTTCCAGTGCACGATCAGATTCTGCCGGCGCCATCGTCTCCTCTCTCGAAGCCGCTGAGGATGGGTGAGCGCCAGATCGGCAATCGTTTCGCGGCACAGCCGATGGAGGGCTGGGACGGCGAATGCGACGGGCGCGTCTCGGAACTCACCCGCAGGCGGTGGCTGCGGATGGCAACCAGCGGCGCGAAGCTCTTCTGGGGCTGCGAAGCGATTGCCGTGCTTCCCGAAGCGCGCGCCAACCCGAACCAATTGGTCCTGAGTGAGTCTACGCAGCGAGACTTTGCCGCGCTGCGGCTGGAGATGATCGAGGCTCACCGCCGGCGATTCGGAACCAGCGACGACTTGTTCATCGGGCTTCAGCTCACCCATTCCGGACGCTTCTGCCGGCCGCGCGAGAAGTCGCGCCTGGAGCCTGCCATCGTTTACCATCATCCGATTCTCGACTCGAAGTACCCACCCTGCGCAGATCGTGAGCCGATCACCGATTCGGCCGTAAGCTCGATCGTGGACGCTTACGCCGCAGCCGCCCGCCTGGCCGCAAACATCGGCTTCGATTTCGTTGATCTCAAGAGCTGCCATGGCTATCTCGGTCACGAGTTCCTCAGCGCGCGCCATCGCACCGGACCCTACGGCGGCTCGCTTGAAAATCGAACCCGATTCTTGTGCGAGCTGATCGCGGCCGTGCGCGCGTCGGCACCCGCACTCGAGATCGGAGTCCGGCTGAGCGCGTACGACTCGGTGCCCTTCACCATCGATCCCCAAACGGGGCGCGGTGTTCCTGTGGCACACAGCGGCCGGTACACTTGGGGCTTCGGAGTGAATCAAGAGAATGCGCTGCAACCGGACCTCGCGGAAGCCGGGCAGCTGATCCGAATGCTGCGCGAGCACGGAGTCCGGCTGGTGAACATCAGTGCGGGAAGCCCGTACTACAGCGCGCACCTGCAGCGTCCGGCGCTGTTTCCTCCCTGCGATTCCTACCCTCCTCCCGAAGATCCTCTTGCCGGCGCCGCGCGACTACAATGGGCTGCGCGCGAGTTGAAGACCGAAGCTCCGGATATGATTATCGTCTCGAGCGGATGGTCCTACTTTCAGGATTATCTGCCGCACTTCGCCCAAGCCGCTGTCGAGGCGGGCTGGTCCGATTGCATTGGTCTCGGACGCGTCATGCTCTCGTATCCCGAGCTGCCGGCGGACGTGCTCGAGAGCGCGCGGCTCGACCGCAGGAAGCTTTGCCGCACGTTCAGCGATTGCACCAACGCGCCCCGCAACGGCATGGTCTCGGGATGCTATCCGCTCGACCCCTTCTACCGCGATCGGCCCGAGGGCGGCGACCTGCGGGCGTTGAAGAAGGAGTGGGCAAAGGCATGAGCGCCTGGACGCTTGACGATTACCAGAGCCTGCGCCGGCCACGCCGAAAGATCGCCGGCATCAGCGCCGTCTTGCTGCCCTATCGCCGCGACGGTCAGATTGACGAGGCCGGATTTCGCGCGCATCTCAGGCGCACGCTCGAAGCCGGACTCGGCGTCGCGGTCAACATGGATACAGGCTACGTCGACCTCCTCACCAGCGGCGAGAAGCGGCGAGTCCTGGCCTGGACAACCGAAACCGTTGCCGGCACCGGCTCGGGCAACACCTTCGTGGCGGGCGCGCTGCCAGCGGCCGCAATCGAGGCTTCGGCAAAGGCGTACTGTTCTGAGTGCGAGGCGATCGCCAAGGCGGGAGGCATACCGATCATCTTCCCTTCGGCGTACACCGCCGGTCTCGACGGTGCCGCGCTCGTCGCGTTCTTTGGCGAGATCGCGTCGACGACGGACCGCTTCCTGGCCTTCGAGCTGGGCGCGATGTTCAACCCGCACGGCAGAATGTTCTCCGAACTCGTGCTGCGCGGCATCATGGAGATCCCTCAATGCGTCGGCTTGAAACACTCATCGCTCGATCGTGCTACGGAACTCGATCGAATCGAGCTGCGAAACCGCGTTCGCCCGGAGTTCCGCATCTATTCGGGCAACGATCTCGCCGCCGACATGATCGAATACGGCAGCGATTATCTGCTCGGCCTCTCGACCTTCGCGCCGGCGCTCTTCGCAGCGCGCGACAAGGCCTGGGCGAGCGGAAATTCTGCGTACTTTGACCTGCGCGACTTCGTCCAGTATCTCGGCTGGATCGCGTTTCGCGATCCGGTTCCGGCGTACAAGCACTCGGCAGCCATGTTCCTCAAGCTGGCCGGCCATTTGGAATGCGACGATCCGCATCCGCGCGCGACTCGCCGCGAAGAGTGGGATCGGGCGTTGCTCGCCGACGCCGCAGGCCGCATCACGAAGCTGCTCGCGCCCAACACTGGTTCGTAGCGGCGGCTGGACATGGGCCTGGAATCAACAATTTCTTGGCTTGCCGAAAGGCGAGCCGGCGAGAATCCAGCGATGGAGATACCACCGCCTAATCTCAAAGTGGCTCGCTCACTGGAAAAGTTCGGCCGTAGCGAGGTAACCGTTATTTCCGCCATCCCCGTCGTACCCTCCCGGGACCAGCACTTCGCCATCGTTCAGCAAAACGGCTTGTTGGTCCTGCCGCGGAGTGTTCAAGCTTCCGGTGACGCTGAACGTTCCGGCCGAGGGATTATAAAGCTCGCAACTGGCAATGGACCCGCCATGGTTTCCGCCGGCGATCAATACCTCGCCGCTCTCGAGTAGCGTGGCCGTTTGCCCGAAGCGCGAGGTGTTCAAGCTGCCCGTGGCGCTCCAGGCGCCCGTCGAAGGATTATAGAGTTCCGCGCTCGAAAGCCAGAGATTGCTGCTGTTTTCGCCGCCGGCAGCCAGTACTTCTCCACTCTCCAACAGCGTGGCCGTGAAGAGAGTGCGCGCCGTCGTCATGCTGCCCGTGAGGGTGAATTTGCCGGTCGAGGGATTGTAGATTTCCGCGCTCGACAGGTAACTGGTAGCGGTTCCGCCGCCCGCAATCAGCACCTCGCCGTCCGACAGCAAGGTGGCGGTTTGCCCGGCGCGAGCCACGTTCAAGCTTCCCGTCGAGATGAAGGTTCCGGTCGAGGGATCATAGAGCTGCGCGGAGGAAAACACAGCGCCATTATTTGTTCCTCCGACAACCAGCACCATGCCGCTTTCGAGGAGCGTGGCGGTGAAGTTGCAGCGCGGCGTTTGCATGCTGCCGGTAACGGTGAACTTCCCCGTCGAAGGGTTGTACAGTTCCGCGCTCGCCAGGCACGTGATCTGATTGTTCGTTTCGTTCGTGCCGCCCGCGATCAGTACTTCTCCGCTATCGAGCAGCGTTGCCGTGTGCGAATTGCGGCCGGTGTTCAGACTCCCCGTACTGGTAAAAGTCCCGCTTGCCGCATTGTATGTCTCCGCGCTCGCCAGGCCATAATTGCCTCTTTGTCGTCCCCCGGCGACCAGGACGTTCCCGTTCGCGAGCAGCGTCGCGCTCTGATTCGCGCGCTCAGTTTCCATACTTCCGGTGAAGGACCAGGTCTGCGCGTGCACCGTCGGAACCGGCCCGAAAAAGAGCAGAAATGAGCAAGCGCACAGGACAAACTTTGCGCTCTTCAGGACTGATCCTCTGAAAGATGTAAAGATCGAGAATTTCGGTTGGTTGAAACGAGCGTCGTCCATGACAACTCCCTCCATCAGCACTTACGGCCGATCGGATCACCATCAGGCCGCGTCCAGTAGGAACATACTGCGGCCGCAGCGCGGGGTCTTTGTCACGGGATTGTCAAATGTTTGTCGATTTCGGAGCACTATGGATTCGCGGCGCAATATGGCCGGATCGCCTGGAAACAGCGGCGGGCAACAACACGCGGATCGCCCTTCGTGAACTGATCTCCAAACAATTCTGTGCTGAGATTGCCAGCGTAGCCGATGCGCGCCAGAGCGGCGGTGATCTTCCGCAGCGGCACCACGCCTTCTCCGGGGGGCAGGCGGTCCGGCTCGGCCAGCAACTCACGCGGCTTGGTGTCGGGAAGATCGTGAAAATGAACATGCTCGATTTCGCCCGGCCGCAGGTCGTCAAGGTCCTCAAATTTGCTGATGCCGGCGAAGAAGTGCTGGACGTCGAGACAGGCTCCCACATTCGGCTGGCGCGCTTCGCGGATTACCTTGAGCGCTGTTCCGATTGATCCGATCAGCGCTGACCGGCAGATGAATTCGAGCGCAATGCGGACCTTGTACTTCGCAGCGAGTTCCGCCTCGGTCACCAGTCGCTCGGCCGCGATGTGCTGATCGTCCGGAGTGACATCACCCGACGCGTAGGAAAACACCACGTAGCGAGGCACCCCCACAGCCTCGGCGAATTCGAAGCTGCGTTCGATCTCCGGCAGCTTGGGATCGAGCGGACCCTGCCCGCGCCAGAGACATCCTTCACTGGCGCACGCCGAAACCGGGGAAAGGCCGTGGTCGCGGAGCATCGCGGTGACGCCAGCCGCTTTTAGATTCTGCTGCCGCAGCTTATCGAACCAAAGCTCAATGTGACGAAATCCGGCCTCGCCGTAGGCAATACAGTCCTGCTCGAACGGCGCCGCCAGCGTGGTCACTTCGTTGAGGCAGGGGCTGAAGCGGTAATCCGGAGGCGGCTGAGCCTCGGCGCCGCTCAGACCTGCCGCGGCGAGTGAGGCGGCAATGAAATCACGTCTGTCCAT
>JASHQD010000581.1 GCA_030037755.1 Terriglobia bacterium | reverse complement strand
GCGGACCGCGTCTGACGCGGCGCCCTGCAGGGCCGGATCCAGCGTCGTGTAAACACGATAGCTCTGCGACAGCAGATCCTGCTCCGAGAAGTGGTCGAGCAACTGGTCCTTGACCATGTCCACGAAGAACGGCGCCTGGCTTCCCTCAACATTTTGCGGCGCGATGGCCAGCGGGGCCGCCACAGCTTCACGTTCCTCGTCTGCAGTGACGAAGCCGTCCTGCTGCATCTCGTGCAGGACGTAGTTCCGTACGCGCAGCGCCTGCACCGGATGACGATAGGGCGAGTACAGATTGGGCCCGCGGATCAGGCCCGCCAGCAAAGCCGCTTGCGGCAACGTGAGGTTCTTAACGTTCTTGTTGAAATAAGCCTCGGAGCCCGCAGCAAGTCCGTCGATGGAGAAACTGCCGCGCTGGCCCAGGTAAACCTCGTTGGCGTACAGCTCAAAAATCTGTTCTTTGGTCAGGCGCTGCTCCATAACCAGCGCGAGGAACATCTCTTCGCCTTTGCGGCGCAGCGTTCGCCGGGGCGTCAGGAAGAAATTGCGCGCCAGTTGCATGGTCAGCGTGCTGCCGCCTTGCAGGCGCTCCTCCGCCATCAGATCGCGAAACGCGGCGTCGAAGATCCGGTAAACGTTCACGCCGTGATGCGAGAAGAATCGCCGGTCTTCAGCGGCGAGCACGGCGTCAACGAGCACCGGCGGCAGATCCTGATAGCGGATCAGGCGTCGCTTGGTACGGCTGGCGTCAAACAGCGTCGTGACGGGCTCCGGCTCAAGCAGATAGACGTCTCTCGGCGAGCCGGAATTATCATCCGAGGCCGTACTTTGCAGGTCGATCGAGGCGATCTTGCCGGCCGCAAACTGGACCGTCGCCGGGCCTTCGCTCGGCGGCATTCCGGCAAAATAGGAGAGTGGCCCCGGCCGGATTTCCATCCGATCGCCGTCCAGCGTATACGTTCCAACCCTCGAACCGCCGCCCTCGGAGTACATTCCGGCGCGCAGCCGTGACGCAACTTCTTCCGCGCCGATCGGTTCTCCGACGGTGATCGGAGTCGGCGCTGAAAAGACGATCGAGGCGCGTTTGAAGACCTGCCCGCTCAGGCGCGCATCGATCTCGGAGCTGACATGGACGTAGGCGTATACAAACAGAGTGAAAGAAACTACGAAGAGTCCTATACCGGCGTAGATAAGGCCGCGGCGCCGGCGCACGATCTTATCGGCGACAGTTCGGATCGCGCGCACCGACCGGTTTGACAACGATTGCTTCCGACGCTCCAGGTTTCTCACCTCAGTACGCCCGGCTGATTACGGAGGGCGTAAAGTGCAGGTTCCAAGTAACGACCGCGAGGTCCACCGGAACCCTATAGTCCACTTTGATGCTTATCGTGCCGGATTCGCGTGTAACGCTGACCTGCTCCGGAGATACGGGCAAGCCCAGCCCGCGCGCGTAATGGACCACATCCGCCCGGACCGCATCCGGCCTGGTGTTTTCAGCAGCCACCCGCACCGCTTTATCCCTGATGTAATCGGCAAGCTCACTGCTGTGGGAATAGACGGGAAAGACCCTGGCGCAGGTTATCAGGATGGCGGCCAGAATCAGAAGGCCCAGAATCGGCTTAACGGCTGCCCGGCGATCTCGAAAGGGCATGATTCACCCGAATAATTCCCCCTCCGGCCCGCCGGGGTGCTAGCTGAGGAGTTGCTGTTTCAGTGTCCGCACCGCCGTCTCTAGGCTAACATCCTGACTCTGCTTTGTCGAGCGTACCAGGATCTCGGCCTGTCCCTGCTCAAACTTGCGCCGGCCCAGCGTCAGGCGATACGGCACGCCGATGAGGTCCGCGTCCTTGAACTTCACGCCCGGGCGCTCATCGCGATCGTCGAAAAGCACCTCGATTCCCTCGGCCTGCAATTCACTATACAGGCCCTCAGCCGCCTCTCGAAGCGGAGCGTCGTCCATGTTGGCCGCGGTCAGGATCACCTGGAACGGCGCAATGGACTTGGGCAGGAACATCCCGTCCTTATCATTGTTCTGCTCCACAGCCATCGTAAGGATTCGTTCCACGCCGATTCCATACGAGCCCATCACGATCTCCACTTCCTTGCCCGCCGCGTCGAGCACATTGGCATGCATCGTCCTCGAGTAACGCCTTCCCAGCTTGAACACATGGCCAAGCTCCACCGCCTTGACCAGTTCGAGCGGCTTGCCGCACTTGACGCAGGGATCACCAGCCGCTGCGGCGCGCAGATCGCGGTACTCCGCCTGGAAGTCACGGCCAGGCGTCACGTGGCGCAGATGCATATCGTCCTGATTCGCGCCCGTGATCATGTCGCGCCGGCCTTCGAGCGCCTTGTCGGCGAGGATCCTGACCTTGGCGAGCCCTACGGGTCCGAGCGATCCAAGTCGTGCGCCGTGCAGCCTGAACGCCTCTTCGGGCGTGGCCGGACGAAAGACTGCTGTGCCCAGAACGGCCGAGAGCTTCGTCTCGCTCAACTCGTGATCGCCACGCACCAGGATCACCACCGGCTCGCTTTCCACGATGTAGACCAGAGTCTTGATCATGCGCTCCGGACGCTCGCCCGTGAAGCGCACCAAATCCTCAATCGTCTTCTGGCCGGGCGTAGCGAAGGGCTCCGCCGGTGCTTCGCCCGCAGGATCCTCAATCGGGGCCAGGGCCGAGACGGCCTTCTCCAGGTTGGCGGAGTAGCCGCAGTCCGAGATCGCGATAAAATCCTCGCCGGCATCGCTCGGCGCCGCGAACTCGCCGGAGACCGTTCCGCCCATCATGCCGGAGAAAGCTTCGACGAAGAGGGCGCGGACGCCGCAGCGCTTGAAGATGTTGGTATAGGCCTGGACGTGCTTGTCGTAGCTCACGTCAAGCCCGGCATCGTCGAGGTCGAACGAATAGGAGTCCTTCATGAAGAACTCGCGCAGGCGCAGCAGACCCGACTTGGGGCGCGGCTCGTCGCGAAACTTCGACTGGATCTGATACCAGATCTGCGGCAGCTGCTTGTAGCTGCGCAGTTCGCCGCGCGCGATGTTCGTCATCTCCTCTTCATGCGTGATGCCGAGGCACAGGTCGTGCCCGGCGCGATCTTTCAGCTTGAAAATCACGTCCACGGCGTCCCAGCGTCCACTCTCCTGCCAAAGCTCGGCGGGATTCATGATGGGCAGGTGGAATTCCTGCCCGCCGATGGCGTTCATCTCTTCGCGGATGATCTGCATGATCTTCAAGAGCGACCGCCGCGCCAGCATCAGGTGGGCGTAAATCCCCGCCGAGACCTGCCGCACGTAGCCGGCGCGTAGCAGCAGCCGATGACTGGCCGCTTCGGCTTCGGCAGGGACTTCGCGCAGGGTAGGAATGAACGCTTGGCTCCAACGCATCTTGAGTATCCTTTGGGGTCGCTTGAGCTGATCGGATGAAAGCCGGGCCGGGCGCTCATGCCACCAGGGAAGTCAATTTATTGTTGGCGAGCGGCGAGCGGTTGTCAAGAAAGAGCCGTGTGGTCAGAACCGAGGTCATGAAGGGCGCCCGGTCACGAGCCCACAGTCGACCGTTGACAGTCAACAGTCGGCGAGCTTCGAACAGACCGCCTAACCCACGAGAAGACAGAATCCGACGATAAAAGAAAGCTCAACCGATGTAGAATCATAGACATAACAGCTCTCGTCGAAAATGGCTCGAAATCGGGCCAAAAC
>JASHQD010000580.1 GCA_030037755.1 Terriglobia bacterium | reverse complement strand
TCGGCCGGACGTTGACCGCTGCCGACGATCGGCGAGGGTGCGGCGCAGGCTCTGGCGTGGTGGTCAGCTATTCGTTCTGGCAACGCGAACTCGGCGGCGACGCTTCGGCGATCGGACGGAAACTCACCATCGACTATCACCCGATTGAGGTAATCGGCGTCACGCCGGCGAGCTTCTTTGGATTGGACGTCGGCCATTCGTTCGATCTGGCGCTTCCCATCTGCTCACAGCCGGTTCTGGGCGGCGAAGACAACTACCTCGATACGCGCTACGACTGGTGGCTCACGGTGATGGGCCGGCTGAAGCCGGGCTGGACTTTGGAAAAGACCACCGCGTACCTGGGCACGATTTCCCCAGGGATTTTCCAGGCGACGCTGCCGTCTGGCTATGATTCCGATCACATCGATAAGTACTTGGCGTTCAAACTAGCGGCGTTTCCGGCGGGCAGCGGCGTTTCCCAACTCCGGCAAGGCGCCTCGAACCCGCTCGGGGTGCTGCTGGCGATCACCGGACTGGTGCTATTGATCGCGTGCGCGAATCTCGCCAATCTGATGCTGGCGCGAGCGAGCGCCCGCGAACGCGAGATCGCGGTGCGCCTTGCCCTCGGTGCCTCGCGCGGCAGGCTGATCCGGCAGCTGCTCGCCGAAAGCCTGCTGGTCGCGTTCGCTGGCGCTGCAGCGGGATTGTTCCTGGCGCGGACGCTGGCCGGCTTCATGGTTTCGTTCCTCAGCAGGCAGGGCAACCGGCTCTTTCTGAACCTCAACCCGGACTGGCGCGTGTTCGCCTTCACCTGCGGCGTCGCGGTCGTGGCAACCGTCCTCTTCGGGCTGATCCCGGCGTTGCGCGCCACGCGACTCGCTCCGGGCCTGGCGATGAAATCTGGAAGCCGCGGCGTGACCACCAGCCGCGAGCGCTTCGGATTGCGGCGCGCGCTCGTGGTCTCGCAAGTGGCTCTCTCGCTCGTGCTCCTGGTCAGCGCGCTGCTGTTCAGCCGCAGCCTGCGCAACCTGCTTACTGTTGACTTGGGATTCCAGCACACGGGCATTCTCGTCACTGACATCGACCTGACGGAGCTCAACCTCCCAGTGGAACGCCATGCGGCTTTCCGGGACGATCTGCTCGCTCGCCTCCGCTCGATTCCGGGCATCGATTCCGCCGCCGAGTCCGCGATCGTCCCGGTCGAGGGAAGCTCGATGAACCGTACATTCTGGATGGATACGTCGGCGGCGTCTCAGGGGAAAAGCGCGTGGTTCAATCTGGTCAGCCCGCGCTTCTTCGAAACCATGGGGACGCCCCTCCTGGCCGGTCGCGACTTCAACGAGAACGATACAGCAACGTCGCCGAAGGTCGCCATTGTCAATGAGGCCTTTGTGCGCGAGATCGCCGGCGGTGCGAACCCGATCGGCAGGAGATTCTGGCAGAAAGGTGAGCTTCGCGATCCTCAACTGCAATACCAGGTTGTGGGCCTGGTGAGGAATACGAAGTATCAGGAGATTCGCGACGATTTTGCGCCCATTGTCTATGTTCCCATCGCCCAAAGCAAGGATCCCGACCAGCCGATCCTGATCCGCTCGCGTCTGCCTCTGGCCGATCTCACTCAGCGGGTGAAACAGACGATCGCACAGATGAGCCCCGACGTCAGTCTTCAGTTCCGTTCCCTGGAGTCGATTATCCAGGACAATCTCCTGGGCGATCGGCTGATGGCGACGCTTTCGGACTTCTTCGGCGTCCTCGCCGCGCTGCTGGCGATTATCGGGCTGTACGGCGTGATGTCGTACATGGTCGTGCGGCGCACCAACGAGATCGGCATCCGCATGACGCTGGGTGCCGGACGCGGCGAGATCGTGGCCATGATCGTGCGCGAAGCCGGAGTCCTGCTCGGCGGCGGACTTATCGCCGGGGTTGGGCTCGCCCTCGCCGCCGGACGCGTGGCCGGGTCGATGCTGTTCGGCCTGAAGCCGCACGATCCCGTAACGCTCACCCTCGCCGCAGTTCTTCTCGCAATCGTCGCTTTGGCGGCGGGCTACCTGCCGGCTTTGAGAGCGTCGCGCTTGAATCCGACTGAGGCGCTACGGGAAGAGTGAGGGGAAATGATGAACAGTGAACAAAGAACGATGAATTGTGAATGCTGGAAGCTGATCGCTGACCGAAACACTATTCTGAGGAGCTATTGCGGCGCATGAGCTTGTCCACGATGTCCACCAAAACGTTCAACCGCTGGTCCGTATGGGCTTGTGACTCGTCCGTGTGGGCTTGTGAACGGGCCAGATCATCCATTCTCTCGACCAGGCGGATTTCGGCTTGGGCCAGCCGGCCTACAAGATCGGTGAGTGTCGCTATGGAGGCTTCCAACTTGGCGATGCGACCCTCGTGGTTCGCCATCTGCTCATCAAGCTTCTGGACAGCGATGGAGTGCTGCGCCTGCATCTCGAGAATGAACTGCATGGTCTTTTCAATGTCCACGAAAGCCATTATAGGCTGAGTTGCCCGCGAGAGAGTAGCTATGAGATGGAATCGTTTTTTTCGCCGCAGGCATTGGGATAAGGAACGATCAACCGAACTCCAGTCCTATCTCGAAGCCGAGATTGACGACAACATTACGCGAGGACTCCCGCCGGAGGAGGCGAGGTATGCCGCGCGGCGAAAGCTCGGCAACCCGGCTCTGATTCGAGAGGAAATCTACTTCATGAACAGCCTCAGCTTTTTCGACGTGCTCTCGCAGGACGCGCGTTACGCGTTTCGCGCGCTCCGGCGAAGTCCGGCATTCACCCTGCTCGCGGTGGCTTCGCTGGCGCTGGGAATCGGGGGCAACGCGGCGATCTTCAGCCTGCTCAACGGAGCCTTGCTCAGGCCCCTGAGCTATCCCGAACCGGACCGGCTGGTGCGGGTGACGGATTACTACCCGCAAGGAGCGCTCATGGCGCTTCAGCAGCAGAGCCGGACGATGGACATCGCGGGCTTCACGACCGATTCCGAGTTCAACCTGACGGGACACGGCGAGGCTATGCGCCTGGTTGGCAGTTCGGTCTCATCGAATCTCTTCGTTACATTGCAGGCCGGACCCGAATGGGGACGGGTCTTCCGTCCCGGTGAGGATCGTCCCGGCCAGGACCGCGTCGCGCTGCTGAGCCATGCCCTCTGGCTGCAGAAATTCGGCGGCGACCCGGGCGTGATCGGACGATACATCACCGTGGACGGCGTCGACCGCCAGGTGGTCGGCGTGATGCCCGCCGGCTTCGGGTTCCCTTCATCGGACGCGCAGCTCTGGGTTCCGATGCACATCGATCCGCGCGACCCGTTCGCGACCTGGAATACCGGCTTCGTGCCGCTCGTCGCCCGGCTGCGTCCGGGGATCACGCTCGAACAGGCGCGCGGCGAAATTCGCCCGCTGATCACGCGCATTCTGCCGCTCTTCCCCTACACGATGTTCCGCACCTGGAATAACGACGCCACCGTGCTGCCGCTGCAGCAGGATATGACGAGCGACTTCCGCAGCCGGCTGATCGTCTTGCAATTTGCCGTCGGACTCGTGCTGTTGATCGCCTGTGCGAACGTCGCCGGGCTCCTTCTTTCCCGCGCTGCGACCCGCCGGAAGGAAATCGCGGTGCGCGTGGCGCTCGGCGCCGGACGCGGCCGCATCGTCCGGCAATTGCTCACCGAAAGTGTGGTGCTCGCGCTGGCCGGCGCCGTCCTCGGACTCGCGCTTGCCTCCCTGACTCTGGTCGATTTCAAACTGCTGCTGCCCTCGAACGCGCTGGGCGTCGCGGCGGCCCACATCGACGGGCGCATCTCATCGCTGATGGCCGCGGTTGCGGTCCTCACAGGACTCGCTTTTGGACTCGCTCCCGCACTGAGCGCCTCGAGGCTCGACCTCGCGTCGTCGATCAAAACGGGCGGGCGGCGCTCGACCGGCGCTGGCAGTGTGCGTCTGCGCAGCGTTTTGATCGCCGGTGAAGTTGCGTTGGCCGTGGTGCTGGCGGTAAGCGCAGGCCTGCTGATCAAGAGCCTGTGGCGGTTGAGCGACGTGAATCCCGGGTTCAGTTCCGAACATATCCTGACCGCGCGGATTACCCCCGATGAGAAGCTCTGCCAGACGCGCACGGCCTGCCTTGCCCTTTATGACGAGTTGCTGCGACGGACCCGGTTGTCGAGCGGAATCTCCGGCGTGGCCGCCGCGAACACGCTGCCGCTGAGTGGTGAAACCCCGTCCCTTCCGGTGTACCTCGAGGGTCATCCGGTCGTGGCTGCGGAACAAGGCGCCCCCCTGTTCTGGGCGGGCGCAGTCACGCCGGACTACTTTCGCATGATGCGCATTCCGATCCTGAAAGGCAGAGCCTTCGACGATTCGGACAACGAGAAGTCGGCGCCCGTGGTGATCTTGAGCGCGGCGACCGCGCGGAGCTTCTGGCCAAACGAAGACCCAATCGGCAAGCACATCCGCCCGAGCTGGGACGGCGCGCCGTGGCGAACGGTGGTGGGAATTGCCGGCGAGGTCCGCCAGTACGATCTTGGAAATCATTCGCCCGCAGACTTCAAGGGCGCCGTCTATATGCCTTACCCTCAGGCGGTGCTTAACAACGGGCAGCTTCCGGCGGGAATGACGCTGCTGGTGCGGACCGGCGCCGATCCCGCGGCGACCGCCGGCCGCATTCGCGCGATCGTGAGAGACTTCAATCCCAACGTGCCGGTCAGCGAAATCCGGACGATGCAGGAAGTGGTTTCGACCTCGACTTCGCAGCCGCGCTCCATGATGTGGCTCTTCGTGGCCTTCGCCGCGGCCGCCCTGGTGCTCGCCGCCATCGGGACGTACGGCGTGATCTCGTATTCCACCTCGCAGCGCACGTTCGAAATCGGCATGCGCATGGCGCTCGGCGCGCCGGCGCGCAGCATTTTCAGCCTGGTGTTGGGCCAGAGCCTCAAGTTGGTGCTCGCGGGACTCGTGATCGGGGCCATCGCCGCCCTGCTACTCACCCGCACGTTGAGCGCGTTCCTCTACGGTACCCAAGCCACCGATCCTCTCACTTTTCTCGCCGTCAGCGTCCTGCTGATCGCGATCGGTCTCGCCGCGGGATACGTGCCGGCGCGCCGCGCCGCCAGTGTCGATCCGCTCGAGGCACTGCGAGTGGACTAGACGAATTTGCTGGTTGCCGGTTCTCGCTTGCCGGTCACGCTGGCGGCAGGTGCGCTGGTCGGTCCATGTGTGGGCGTTGGTGCCGGGTGGCGTCCGGCGGGGATATCACCGGATACACCTTTCCCGGCCATGACGGGTATTCGCGAAGCTCTGAAGTGTTCGAGGCCAAAGTGGACGGTTCGAGAACCGCGACATTCACGGGTTCGTTTTGGACGGGGCAGATGACTTCCAAGAGGCCGACTATTCGCTGGTGGGAAGGGTCACGGCCGTCCCTGAGCGTGCCAGTGTCTTGCTCTTGGTCTTGGGTTTTCTTCCGATCGTTTCGGGAACCAGAGGATTGCGACCTGGGCCGCCGGCCACTTTGCGATTCTGTCCGATTCGTCTCCTGTGGTCCTGGCGTCGCCTGACGGCGTGGTCATCGCAATATAGAGCGTAATGCTTGCGCTTGCCCCCGCAGATTTGGCACCTTCCCTCTTCGATCATCCTCAACTGCCAGGCTCGCTGTCTAGTCACGACTAGATTTTATCCTAAGAAGCCCGGCGGTTCAACCGCAGTAAGGTCATTTGACGTCTAATACCTGCCTTTGTAGCAGCGCCGAGCGCGCTTCTCGTCAGCGGCGGCGCAGCCAGCCCGTGATGTCGGGCCAGAACTCCTGCAGCACATTGACGGGCACCGTCAGGCCAATTTGGGCGGTCGAATTGCTCAGCGTGTAGTCGATCACTCTGTAGTGCCCCGGCAGCCACGCCGTGGTGACTGCTGTCGCGCCATAGAAAGCAGCCAGATTCGCGACATTCAATGTCGGCCGGCCGGAATTGTTATAGGTCAGAAAACTATAGGCGATGGCGTGCAGCACGCGATGCCTGAATCCAGGCCGGGTGCTCGTAATATAGCGCACGTCGTCATGCAGGAGGTAAGCGGCCGGTGCCTGAAACGTGCCTTGCAGCATCGCGCTTGCCGTACGCGAGCCCACTCGTTTTGAATAACCCTTCAGTCCGCCACCCCAGGCGTACGGCGACGAGGTAGCCTGGTCCAGAACGGCCGCGTCGAAGAACGGACCGAAATACGCTCCGATTGATAAATAGTTCATCTTCCAATAGAGCTTCCATCGCTGCTCGCCTGTCAATGGAACATATCCGGCGCCCGCTGTCGAAACCAGACCGGTAACCGGATTCACTTTGAGTCCGCTCGGATTTGCCGGCGGACTGTCCTGGTTCGAGGCGCCATTCTGACCCTGATTCTGGTTCTGACCCTGAGACTGATCCCCATCTTCCGCAGTTGCTGAGTCTCCTGTCTGTCCGAACGCCAGAGGGTCGGTGGAACCGGAGTCCGCCGGAGCCAGGAGCGACCGCGTGTAACTGGCGGGAAGAGTCCCGATCCCATCGTCATCCTGCATTGGACCTTGGGCCCAAGCGCTCGTGGCGCCGAGGATCAGCGCAAGCAGCAGACCAGCGGCGGCGCCCGCCGGCATGTGTTTTTTCGCCATGATCTTCAGATTGACAAACATCTTATCTGTGATGCAACTGGCGGGACCTAAGTTCGTAGGGCTCAAGCAACTGGCCCGAGCTTAGAGGTGTGGTCGCGAAGCATGTTCACTTGACCAGGTCCAGTAGAGCCTTTTCGCCGATGACCTTCACTCCCAGGGATTTCGCCTTGTCGAGTTTCGATCCTGCGTCTTCCCCCGCAACCACGTAGTCGGTTTTCTTGCTTACCGATCCGGTCACCCGCCCGCCCGCGTCTCCTATCATCTTACTTGCTTCCTCTCGCGAATAGGTCGGCAACGTGCCGGTCAGAACGAACGTTTTGCCGGCGAGCGGGCCTTCGCTTCTGGACTTCTTGCGTTCGGTGGCGGGAATCTTGAGATGCTTTTTCAGCTTCTCGATCACTTCGCGGTTGCGCGGCTCGCGAAAGTATTCGGCGATGCCGGACGCCGTCTTTTCGCCAATCTCATTGACCTCGTCGAGCTCACTTTCGGTGGCATTCTCCAGGTTGTCCAGCGATCCGAAATGCCCCGCGAGGACCTGCGCCGTACGGTCGCCGACGAACGGAATGCCGATGCCGTAAATCACGCGCGCCAGATCCGCCGTCCGGCTGCGCTCGATCTCGCCGGTCAGGTTGGCGGCCGACTTCTCACCCATGCGCTCGAGCTCTTCCACCTGTTCTGCAGTCAATGTGTAAAGGTCAGCCACGTCCTTGACAAGCTTCTTCTCCACGAGCTGATCGACCAGCGATTCGCCCAAGCCATCGATGTCCATGGCGTGCCGGCCGGCGAAGTGCCGCAACGACTCCTTCAGCTGCGCCGGACACGCCTTGTTCATGCAGCGATAGGCCACTTCGCCTTCGGCTCTGAACACTTCGCCGCCGCAAACCGGGCAGCGCTTCGGCATCTCGAAAGCGCGGCCATCCGGCGCGTGCTTGGTGACCTTGATAACCTGCGGGATTACTTCTCCCGCCCGCTGCAGCAGGACGGTATCGCCGATCTTCACGCCCAGCCGATCCACTTCGTCCATGTTGTGAAGCGTGGCGTGGCTGACGGTAACGCCGCCTACGTCCACCGGTTCGAGATCGGCCACGGGCGTCAAGGTTCCCGTTCGTCCCACCTGCGCACGGATATCGCGGACGATCGTGGTCGCTTGCCGCGCCGGATACTTGAACGCTACCGCCCAGCGCGGAGACTTCGCCGTCCAGCCGAGTTCGCGCCACAGCCGCGTATCATTCACTTTGATCACGATTCCGTCGGTATCATAGTCGAGCTTTTCACGTCCCGTCTCCCACTCCTGGATGTATTCGAGCACCTCGTCGAAGGAGCGGCAGAGCTTCCGGTGAGGATTCACCTTGAACCCGATCTTTTCGAGGGAATCCAGGACTTCCGAATGCTTCCCGAGCGGCGGAAGCCCGTTCACCAGCGCGAAGTAAAGGAACATGTCGAGCTTGCGCTGCGCGACGATCCGCGAGTCGAGCAGGCGGATGGAACCGGCGGCCGAATTGCGCGGATTGGCGAATTTGGGCTCACCCGCCGCCTCGCGCTGCGCGTTCAATTGGTCGAAGGCCTTGCGTCCCATGATCACTTCGCCGCGCACTTCGAAAGTCTCGGGGCTCCCCCAGACGCGGAGCCTCGCGGGCTCGATGCGCAGGGGCAGGGAACGAATCGTCCGCAGGTTTGGCGTCACGTCTTCGCCGCGGACGCCGTCGCCGCGCGT
>JASHQD010000579.1 GCA_030037755.1 Terriglobia bacterium | reverse complement strand
GTTAACGCGGTGGGTATGGCCTCGCTTTCGGCTCCGGCCGCCGGCCGCAGAGTCCACTAGCGTCCATCAGCGTCCGGCAACCTCCATCGACGCTTTTGCCCTGAAAAGAGCGCTAGCACCGCGTTTCGGGTCCGTGTTAACCTTCCTCGCGTCAGGAAGATAATGATGAGCGGAATGGAGGGGCAGGAACCGCACATTGCATCTGCCCCGGCACACAATTCACCGCGCGGCATGAAAAATCCGCCACGGGCGTGGGGGCGATTTGCCGGCAGCCTGGCGGGTTCCGCGCTGCTGGTTGCTCTCCTCGCGGCCGTCGCAATGGCCGCCATTCGCCTCGCTCGTGGAGAGGCCCTCACCCGGAACGTGTTCCTGAACTTAGCGCAGGCCTTCTGGATTCCCTGCCTGGCGCTCGCGGTGCTCTTGAGTGCCGTCGTCGAATCGAGCCAGTGGCTGTTCGGCCGCGTCATCTGGATGCGGCGCGCCGCGCTGTTCGGCGCGCAGATCGGCTGGCGCGTGACGTGTGTCCTGCACAGCGGCTGGTTTGCACTGGCCCTGCTCTATGTCACCTCTGCCACAGCCGTGGCGCTACGCCGTGCGGCCATGGGGGAACCGGTCACGACGAAATGGTTCTTCGGCGGCGGGGTCGGTCCCTGGGTCCAATGCATCGCCCTCTCGGCGCTCCTCGCGGCCGTCCTCGAAGCGCGCAGCAGGGGCCGACAGATCGTGATCGCGGCCTTCTCCAATGTGACCGGCGATCCCGCCTGCAACGCACTTGCCGACGGCCTCCCCCGTCGCCTCATGACTAACCTTAGCGATATCGCCGAGGTCTATGAGCACGTAAGCGAAGACCCCGCCGACCTCGGCCTCGAAACGCAGACCGAAACGCCGGCGCTCTCAGTCGACAGCGCCAGCGCGCTGTCCGGCCTCACCGCCTCACTCGCAGATCAGAAAGCCGAAACCGGTTTTCTGAAGATACCGGCCAATTGGGTAATCAATACCCTTTCCGCCGTGATTCAGGGTCCACGAATTATTGGCAGCATTCTGAAAACCGCTGACGGCATGCTCATCGAAGCCTCGATTTGCGGAGGCAGGTACCAAAACACATGGCGGGTGAAAGAAAAGGACGTGGAGGTCGACCCGGCCTCGAAAGATCCTAAAGCAGCCGCCCTTGACAGCATGATCAGCCAGCTAGCGTACCAGGTCTTTACCTATCTCGATCAAGACCAGCTCGGAACGTTCGAATGGCGCGCCGCCGAGCGTTATACCGCCGGCCTGCGGGCCTCCATCGATGCCAAGCGCGAACGGGAAGGTACAGGTCCGAGGACGGTGGCCGTGCAGCGCGCGCAAAAGGCCTTCTTCCAGGCCTTCCGCGAAGACAATCGTTTCGCCCGCAGCCGCTACAACCTGGGCGTCATGTACTATTCGGGCCGGCAATTCCGCCCGTCGTATGAAACATTCCGTTCCGTCATCGACGATTTCGATCACGAAGCCGTGCCCAGACTGCCCGGAACCCCCGGCTTCGAAAACACTCGGGAGGAGCTCGCCAAGGCCCACTATGCCGCCGCAAAGGCCGCGCGGGAGCTCGGCCAGGATTGGGCCCACCGCGTCGGCTATCACTGCCAGAGGGCCATCGATCTCAATCCGTCGCTGGCCCCGGCGTGGAACCTGCTCGGCCTGCTCGGCTTCGAGGACGCTGACGCGAGGGCTTCCGGCTATGACATGTCCTCGCCTTTTTTCGCCAGGGCGCTTGGTTTGAGCTGGAACGAACTTTGCGCCGCAACGTGGGCCGGAAAACGACGCAGCGCGGTACTGTCGCGTACCGTCATACACTTGACGAATCTCGCCAACTCTCGTATCCCGAGGAAGCGCGCGCGAACCATCATGAAGCAGGCGCTGGCGCTGGAGCCCACCAGCGAAGACAACTGGGTCGCCCTCGGTAAGCTCTGCCTCGCCGTGCGCGACTTCGCCGGCGCGCTCTCGGCCTTTGAGGCCGCCAACCGCGAGAAAGATGACGCCACCCACTGGCTCTGGATTGCCTGTACCCAAAGGCTCCTTGAGCGGGAAGGCAGCGCACAAGCTGCTTGGGATCGCGTTCGGAAAAGCATCGGGGACGAGTTATTTCAGAAAGACAACGTTGGCCGCTTTTGGCGTGCGCTGGAGAGGACTGCCCGGATCGGCCACAAGCCCTGGGACGACTCGAAACTGAACGACTGGAAGGAAGCGACAGGAGCCCTGGCGGACCACGCCTCCAATCTCAGAACCGCTGGAGAAAAGCTCGCCGGCTCCAAAGACGAAACCGTTGACGAGGCGATCGCTGCGGTTCTCCCCGGACGGAGCACGAAGTACCTCATCGAGAAGAGCGACTCGGACGGTGAGGTCAGGCTTCTGCTGCCCTTTGTCGCGCAACGCATCCTCAACGATCTCAGCACTCAGTCTCAGCTGAAGAAGACCGATCCCGACCTGATCGAAAATGCGCGTTCGGTCGTGCAGAAGACGGTCGACGCCCGGCCCACCGGACCTCTCGAACGAAGTCTTCTGGCCAGACTGTATCTCCTGCTGCAAATGCCGGAACTCGCCGAGGCTGAGGCGCGGAACGCTCTGATCCTTGATCCCGCGAACCCGGATTGCCAGCTGCTCTTTTGCGACGTCGCGTGGGCGGTCATCTCCACCGTAACCGACAAGCATGTCCGCAGCCATGCGTTGGCAAGGATCGTCGGCGTTTTCGCTGAGCTCGCTGCTACGCTGACAGACAACATCCGGCGCGACAGGGTGGTTGGCGCCGGATGGGCCCATTACTGGCTGGCCGTGTTCAGCTACTGGCGGCTTGATTATCCAACGGCGCAACAGGGATTCGAAACCTCCTATGCCTGCGGCTACCAGCCGTTTGCCAGCCTGCAGTGGCTTTGCCTTGTCCATTTCCGCTGCGGAGCGTTCGAGGAGTCCGAGAGTGCATATCTGCGTCTGAAAAACCTGATTGCGGAAATGAAGCCTGGAGACCAGCTCCCCCCAAGTTGCTACGAAGAAACGGATCCTCGTTTCCAGCAGGCCATGGCCGCGAGTCACTCAGCAGCGGCGGCGGCCGAACAAGGGCTGATCCGCCTTGCGTTCGAGCGGTGGAGGGAGAGCTGCCAGTTGACGAAGTCGCTGCGGCAACAGAAACTCATGGGCGATGACGACGCGAAAAACGCCTCAGCGGCCCAGTTGCTTTGCCACGGTATGATCCGCCTTAGCGCTGGGCTTGGGTTGGCCGGGAATAAGACCGATGCCGCGAAACGCGTCCATGCATTGCGGCGTGCCATTTTCCTTCTGGAACGGACGGTCCAGCGGCCGTCCGTCTCGGCACTCCGGGCCGACGCCCGCTATCGAATCGCCGTGGCCTGCGCCGAGCTTGCACGCCTCATCGAGACCCAGCGGGAGGAATGGCTGCGCGTCGCCGGCGAGCAGTTGTGCGATGCGGAGGCGGCGGACTGGCGCGATGAATACAAGGATCGCATCCGGAAGTTGCGGGTGAACCTCACGCTTGGGGGAGCGCCGCCGGCCCATAAACGACGCGCCCGAAAGAGGGCGGAGAAGTGATTAATGCAGGCCAGGTGCCCCGGGGTTTTAGGAAGTTTCAGAAGGCCTTGGATGGACCCACGCGTTCGGAGAGGTTCGGACGGTCTCAGCCGCGCGATTCTTGGCGAGAACAGTCCGACCATCCACTTATTCGCAACCCCACAATCCAACCCACATTAACTCGAGTTCTCAATGACTTCCGCGTCTTTTGTCACTTCCCGCGGTCGCGCAGCGGACATTACGCGCCCAGAAACTGCTCATTCTGGGCGTTCACGCCGCTGGAGAAACGCTCCTAAAGAATGAATCAGTTGCACTGAAGCGCACACTGACGTTTTTGGGCAGACGAACCGTACTCTGTCGATGCAGGGGACATCGATCACGGTACGTTAGGATCTGTGCTGGTCGGTCGACGCCTTTCGAGGAGGGGGAATTTCCATTCCGGGCCTGCTCGGGTCTGGCACCATTAAACTGACATCATTGGTCGGAAGGCGATTTCCACTAGTTATCTCGCACCCGTCGGAGTTCGTAATGAGCTCCTGTCGCTCCTAAGCCATCATCAGATGATCCCACAAGCGAGTTAGACCGTTTGAACTCTGTCGCTGGCCGGGGCGGACGCACTTTGATGCGGGTCTGGCCGGAGCCCCGCCATTCGACGGGCGTTTACGGGGTTGGGAAGCGCGCAACACCGCACCGAGGCGCCGAGCGGCAACAATCACGCAACGAGGTCAACCGACGGACATATCCGTGAATCAATCTGGCAGCAGCCGTTGGTGACCAAACGGACCTCACGCCTCACGCCTTCCGGTGTACCAAAGCCGGCGTTTAGCGAGCCTACTTCCTGCGTCGCCTCAGACAACTCGCCACCGCGACGAGACCGGTGCCGAGCAGCAGCAGACTCCCCGGCTCCGGTGTGGCGGACGTCCCGCCAGGGTGGCCACCTGATTGCCCCGCGGTCCCGCCGGGTCCGCCTTGATTGCTCAAGCCCCCGGGAATTCCCGAAATATATCCGCCGGTGACTCCGCTGCGTGACGACGACCCACCAACTGGCGATCCGGTCCATGCCGCTTCGGCCCATGCCGATCCCCCCACTGGACCTGACAGGACATCAAGCGTCACGTTGTTGGAGTTGTAGACCACGCCAAAGTGCTCGTTGCTGTTGATCTCGGTCCCGTTCACGGTCGCGAAGGTTCCGGTGATCGAACCGGCGTTCAGGATGTCGAAGGTCTCGGTCATCGTGGGCACGAACCCGTTGATCAGATCCAGATTCAGCGTGCCATTCAAGCTGGCCTCGTCCGTGATGGTCAACTGGTCGTATTGCGTTCCAGCAGTAGTTCCGCCGATGTCGATATCGAGAGCGCCCGTGGAGGTCTGGCTGAAGTTCCCTGTGATCGACTCCTTGCCGGCAGTCATCGCGGCGTCTCCGATGTTGAACGTGGCGCTGCTGGTCACTGTACCGGCGCTGCCGGCGCTCAATGTGCCGCCGTTGCCGAACACTGAGCCTGCGTTAAAGGTGATTCCACCCTTGGCGGTCAGGGTCCCGTCCACGGTCGTTGTCCCGGCGCTCTGGGTATAGGTGCCCGAAGCCGAGGAAAGCGTCAGCTTGCTGTTTGTCTTCACGTCCACCGTTCCTACGTTCGTCACCGCCGTGGCGGAGTCCGTGAGAGCCTGGCCGCTGGCGAGCGTGAGCGAGCCCGTGGAGGTATTGGTCGCGAGCGCTCCCAGGGCATTGCTGCCACTTCCGGCCGGATTCTTAATCTCCGCGGCCGCGCCGGTCAGCGTGATAGCCGCTGAATTGGTTGTGATGCTGCTACCACTCGGCAGCTCCAGGATGCCGCTGACCGAGTAGGTGCCGCCCGTCAGCGTCCCGCTCGCGAGGTTCAGGAAGTTGTTCTCGATGTTCATGGTGTCGCTGGTGTTCACGGTCAAGGTGCCCTTGTTGTTGAAGCCCTTGCTGCTGGTGTCGATGATCAGCGCCGTGCCCTGGTTGGCGATAATCGACTTGCCCGCGCTGTTCACGAGGCCCATGCTCCCGTTGCCTATGTTTCCTGAGCCCTCGATCGTCTCACTGTTGGTCAGAATGTCGGTCGAGGCGCTCGCCGTGATGATGTTGGCTGCGTCGTTGCCGAGAACCACCTTCCCCGTCCCGGTCAGCGTGTCAGCCGCAGCCGTGAAGATCAGCTCGGTGTTGGAGCCAGTCGAGTTCAGGTTGATGGTGCCGTTGTTCGTGATCGTTCCGCTGGCGTTCAGCGTCTGGGCGTTATTCACGTCCAGCGTGCTGCCCGTGGAAATGGTCAGAGTGGTGATGGTTGCGCCGTTCTCAGCTACAAGCAGGCCACTCGAGGCGCTGGTCAGCGTGCCGCCCGTGATACTGGACGAATCGAGCAGAAC
>JASHQD010000578.1 GCA_030037755.1 Terriglobia bacterium | reverse complement strand
TTCCACGTCCATCATCGCGGAAGGCAAATTCACCTCCAAATACCGGCGGATCTGGCAGGTCCCGTATGCGCCCGGCGAGTTGAAGGCGGTCGCTTACAAGGACGGCAAGCAAGTCGCTGTCGACGTGGTCCGCACGGCGGGCCCGCCCGCGAAGATCAAGCTACACCCCGACCGCAGCACGATCGCCGCCGACGGCGACGATCTCTCGTTCGTGACCGTGCGAATCGAGGATAAAGACGGCAACCTGTGCCCGCTCGCCGACAACCTGGTCCACTTCGATGTGACCGGTGCGGGAACGATCGCTGCCGTCGACAACGGCAACGCGGCTACGGATGAACCCTTTCAGGCGGACCATCGGAAGGCGTTCAATGGTTTGGCACTGCTGATCGTGAGGTCGAAACCCGACGCGCCCGGTCAGATTCAGGTGCGGGCAACGTCCAGCGGCCTCGCCACGGACGGGGTGCGGATTACGGCTCGTCGTTGACCGGAAGGGCGGGCCTTCAGGCCCGCTGATAAGTGGGTGGGGCTAGATTGGAGGCTTCAGCCTCTGAGAGTTCCGGATTCCTCTTCAGCGTCTAAAGCCGCATCTTTGTCGATCCGGCCTGGTCGGCGTGGCTGAAGCCGCGCCCTTCGACGTCTCCCGCGCCCTTTGACCGCAGCAGATCTCAACGGAACGTGTGCGTACACGCTGACCAATACTGTATCGTGTACGTGCACGCAATTGGCGTGACCCTGACTATAGTGGAATCACTGTATTGACCACGCATATTAACGGGTTCAATCTCACATTGGAAAGGCCCAAATTGCGTTCGGGGGGCCTGGGTGGCGATTGAAAGACATGCCAGGCACAATCGGCCCGTTAGGGGTGTCTATGAAAACTCCGTCCTCCGTTCTGCTAGTCCACAATGAGCCGGAAGCCTTTCGTGGGATCGAGGAGATCCTCAAAGGGCAGGAGATCCGGACGCATCACTCGCGCCAGTGCTCCGACGCTCGGCGCTTCCTGCGAGACGCGGAACCCGTCGACCTGGTGCTCACGGACGTCGCGGTGCCCGATGGCACCTGGAAAGACGTGATGCGTCTGGTGCGAGGGCGTTCGGAGAGCATACCGGTGATCGTGATGTCGCGCGTCGTCAGCATGCGACTGTACCTCGACACGCAGGATGGCGGCGCCGCGGATTTCATCGTGCCGCCCATGGCTCCCCGCGATCTGGCTTACACACTTACGACCGCAATGCATCGGACACAGTCGGCAATTATGTCGGTAGCGGCTCAAACCGGGCATGCGCAACACCAGGCAGCGACCCACTGACATCTACGAGCACGTCGCGCTTCTGAGTTCCCATGGCATGAAATGAGCCAGCGAGGACTCCACGCCATTGGCCATTCGAAACCGACAGGGCACTCTCCCCCTGTTTGACATAATTCGGCTTTTTGTTATCAACTTAGATACGAGGCTCTTTTAAGAGATTGCAAGGCCCCGATGCTTGATATATACTCCCCGCGGCCTAAGGGTCCCGGGACGCGTGAGCAGCGGGCATCTGTCAAGTGGATCGAGACGAAAGGCCGAGCTAACGGAGTAGGCCGGCGAGGGGGGAGCACTGAAATTTCGCCGAGCCTGCGACGAAGCGTCTTTTGTAGCGCCCAGGGGTCGAAATGCGAAACCGTTTTCTGGCGGCGTACCCGTTCAGCCGTGTCCCTCGTCTACGTGTATCCTTAGCGGGAAGCATTCCTTCGAATCAGTCTGGCAGGCGCGTTCTAACCGCCGGTGTTGTGGGCGGTCTGGCTGCCATTCTGCTCTCCACTCATCCGGTGCTTGCGCAATACCTTTTCAACCGCGCTGATTTCGCCGCCGGAACCGGTCCACGCCAAGTGGTCATAGCTGACTTCAACCTGGATGGTCGATTGGATCTTGCGGTTGCAGACCAGTCTGCAAACACGGTGTCGATTATGCTCGGCACGCCGGCAGGCACTTATCCAACCGCGACCACCTACGCGACCGGAAGCGGGCCGTACGGCCTGGTCTCGGCCGATTTCAATAACGACGGCATCCCCGATTTGGCCGTTGCGAACCTGAGTGGCAACACGGTTTCCATATTCCTCGGCGTTGGCAACGGCACGTTCACTACCGGGTCAGTGCTGGCGGTGGGCGCCGAGCCCGGCTCAATTGTGGCTGCCGATTTTAATGGTGACGGGAACCAAGATCTCGTCACCTCCAACCTCGCCGGTGGTTCCATCTCCGTCCTGCTCGGGAACGGCAACGGCACATTTCAGCCGCAGGTTACTTACACGACCGGCCAGAACCCGCGGTGGATCGCTGTGGGCGACTTCACCAACGATGGCAATCTCGACCTTGCCGTGACGATCGGCGCCAAGAACGTGGTCGAGTTGATGGTCGGGAACGGTAAGGGGGGATTCTCCCCGGGCTCGACGGCAACGACCGAAACGTTACCCTACGGAATTGCGGCGGCCGATTTCAACGGTGACGGAAATCTGGATTTAGTCGTTGGCGATAACGGCGTTTCCGCGGTTTCCGTGTTGCTTGGCAATGGGAACGGCACATTCCAGACCCAGGAGACCTACCAGACCGGCAAGTATCCCGGACTCGTCTGGGCCGGCGACCTGAACGGCGACGGGAACCCGGACATCGTCGCCGTGGACACGCAGATCGACACCAGCAGCGTGTCCGTGCTGCTGGGCAACGGCAACGGCACTTTTCAGCCTTACACAAATTTTTCGGTCGGGAACCTTCCATGGTCGATCGCGGTTGGCGATCTGAATGGCGACGGGAAACTGGACCTGGCTGTCGGCAACAACGGCGCCAATACGGTAACGGTCTTGATTGGCGACGGCGACGGCAGCTTTGAAGATATTGCGACCACTACCGTCGGCAGTTCTCCGGTCGCACTGGCGACGGGAGACTTCGAAAATACGGGAGCGGTCGACCTCGCGGTCGCAAATTCAGGGGCGAGCACGGTCTCGATTCTGATCGGCAACGGGACCGGCACTTTCACAACCGCCTCGACGCCGGCTACGGGGTCGCGGCCCACCGGGGTCGCTGTCGCGGATTTCAACAACGACGGCATACCTGATGTGGCCACCTCGAATCAGCGGGGAACCTCGGCCTCAGTGCTGCTCGGGAACGGCAACGGCACTTTCCAGACGCACCACGATTTCACCACTGGCGCCGGACCGAACGGGATTGTGGCCGTCGACTTCAACAATGACGGCAACGAGGACATCGCTACTGCAAACGGCAAAGCCAACACCGTGTCTGTTCTGCTGGGCGAGGGAAACGGCAGCTTTCAGACCCACGTGGACTATGCCGTCCAGACGGAACCGTCGTCCATCGTCTCAGCCGATTTTAACGGCGACGGCATTCCGGATCTGGCCGTAACCAATTTCCTGAGCAACAGCGTTTCGGTTCTGTTAGGCAAGGGCGACGGCACATTCCAGGCGCAGGCGTCTTATGACACGGCGTTTGAACCTGTCGCGCTGGCGGTTGGCGATATCAACAACGACGGAATCAACGACATCGTGACGGCGAATACGCAAGGTCCGTCCGGCGGTTCCGTGTCAGTTCTCCTGGGCAATGGAAACGGCACTTTTCAAACCCACGTAGATTACTCGACGGTCCATGCCTCGGCGACGTCCGTCGTCCTGGGCAACTTCGATAACAACGGCACGCTCGATGTGCTGGCGACCAACGCCGGTGTCGAGGGGGGAACAGCGTCACTTCTGCTTGGTAATGGCGACGGTACGCTGCAGCCCGCCGTCAGCTACACGGTGGGTTCCGAGCCTTCGGCCGTCGTGGCGGTGGACTTCGACGGCAATGACGGTCTCGACTTTGCAGCTACGGACAAGGCCGGAGACGATGTCCTGGTCGTTCTGAATATTCCCATTGCTTCCCTGTACCCTTCGGCGTTCAACTTCGGGACAGTCCAGGTCGGGTCTACCGGAGGACCGCAGACGCTCACTTTAACCAATCCCAGCAACGGAACGCTGAGCATCACGAGCGTTACCATCTCGGGCGAGTTTTCCGATACCAACAACTGCAGCGGTACCATCGAGCCTGCCGGAACGTGTACGGCATCGATCAGTTTTGCGCCCAAACAGAGCGGAACGCTCACGGGTTCTTTGACCATCACGGATAACGCTCCTACAAGCCCGCAAGTGGCATCCCTGACGGGAACCGGCACGACCGGGTCGTTCATGCCCGCCCGCCTGCGCTTCGGCAGCGTCAAAGCGGGCCAGCGCAGCACGCCGGAAACAATCACTCTGAGGAACGTGTCTATAACCCATTCGCTTTCGATCACCGGCCTCAGCTTTGGCGGTGCCGATCCGGGCGATTACAGCCAAACCAACAATTGCGGATCCAGCGTTCCAGCCGGGGGCTCGTGCAGCATCAACGTGACCTTCAGCCCCAAGGCGACAGGTTCTCGTTCGGCGAAGCTGCTGCTTACCGATAACGGCGGCAGCCCGCAGAGCGTGCCGCTCTCCGGCACGGGAGATTAAGGCAGAAGGAGGACGTCCATGGCAAGGCACCCCAGGTCGCGCGGCACACCCAAAGGCAAGCCGGCCGTGAAACTCGCCCTGATTATCGGAGCGGCGGCCATGGTTGCCGTCCCGCTCGTCGTCTCGGCGGCGTTACGGACGCGTCGAAATTTCACCGTGACGGATCCTGGTATCCGCGGGGGTCCCGCCGATGCCGGCGGCCCCATTCCGGGCCTGAACAGCGAGGAGACGACGACCTTCAACGACGGCAGCACGAACTTCACGACCGTCTTCGCGGTGCCCCAGGGACTCGGTCCGCAGTTCGACGAAAACCAGTGCTCCAGCTGTCATATTCAACCTGCTGTCGGCGGCTCCGGGCCCGCTGCGCCAGCCACGAATCCGCTCTTCAGTGTCTATCAACTCGACGGCGCTACCAACACCATGCCGTCTTTCGAAAGCACGACCGGACCCATCCTGGTGCCGCGCTTCCCCTACATGTCGGATCTGAAGACGCCCGACGACACGGTCCACCAGCTCTTTACGATTACGGGCCGCAGCGACGCCACTGGCTGCAGCATTCAGCAGCCCAACTTCACCCAGGCGGAGTCCGAGAATAACATTGCGTATCACCAGCCGCTGCCCACCTTTGGCGACGGCTTCCTGGAGTTCATCGAAAACAGCACGCTGACCGCGAATATGACCACGGAGTGCGCCTCTCAGTCTACCTATGGAATCTGCGGTACGGCCAGTATCAGCGGACATGACGGCAGCGTGAATCGTCTGGGCTGGAAGGCGCAGTGGCGGGGCCTGAATTTCGCGTCGGGCGAGGAAATGAACGTTCAAATGGGAGTCACGAACGAATACTTCCCGGCTGAGCTTAATCAGACCACGGGCTGTGACTTCAACCCGGTGCCGGAGTCGGCAACGAATTTCAGCAATTCCATTCCGGAAGACCAGTTCACGGGCGATCCGGAACGGCTGGCGATCTTCATGCGTTTCCTGGCTCCGCCTACGCCCGCAAAGTTCAACTCGCAGGCGACGACTGGCCAGACGGAGTTCAATACCATCGGATGCCAGCTTTGCCACACGGAATCTTTCACCACTCCGACATCGCCGTTCCCGGCGATGAGCCAGAAGACGATCACGCCTTATACGGATCTTCTGCTGCACCATATGGGCAACTGCCTGGCCGACGGAGTAACCATGGGTGCTGCGGCCGGCGACATGTTCCGCACCCCGGCGCTTTGGGGAGCGGGCAAGCGCATGTTTTTCCTTCACGATGGCCGGACTAGCGACCTGCTGACCGCCATCCTGGACCACTCCGATACGTACTGCACCGGCGGCCTGGGCAAAACCGGCTATCAGGCTTCGGAAGCCGACATTGTTATCAGCAATTTCGAAGGGCTGTCGCCTCAATACCAGCAGGACATTCTCGACTTTATTCGTTCCTTGTGATCAAGAGAATCGAGCCGGTGGAGGGAAGAAGATGGAAAAGAACTGCTCGAGGAAATCACGGGTTCTCCCGCTCTTCAGATTGCTCTTGGTGACGCTGGCTCTGTTGTGCCTGGCGCCTCTCGCGCTCGTCGTCGGGGTCCGCGCTCAATCCAAGGCTACCGATCCTGGGGTGCGCCCGGGTCCGCCGGCGGCAGGAAAATTCTTCTCCACGCTCTCCAAAGAGCAGTCAGCGCTCGGGCCGCTCTTTACCCAGGACTTCAACAACATCTTCGGCGTCACCGCCACGGAAACCGGCCATCTCGGGCTCGGTCCGGTCTACAATTCCGACGAGTGCGAGCTGTGCCACTCGCAGCCGGCGGCCGGCGGCGCGAGCACGTTTGTGAATCAGGCGCTCCTGGTGTACAACGCCGACGGAGCCACTAACACGGTCCCGTACTTTGAACTGTCCGCCGGGGCGATGCAGAACTCAAGATTCCCCCAGCAGTTGGGCAATCTCTCTTTACCCGATGGGCTCGACCACCAGGTGTTTACGATCACAGGACGTGCGGATGCCGGAAGCTGCGACATCGCCCAGCCGGATTTCTCCGAAGCTCAGAGCGAGAACGATATTGAGTTTCGCGTTCCGCCGCCGATGTTCGGCGATGGCCTGATGGAGATCATTCAGGAGAAAGACATTCTGTCGAACCAGTCGGCTCAATGCGCCGAGGAAGCCAGCACAGGCATCTGCGGCACACCCAACTATGCATCGGACGGATCGATTGGCCGTTTCGGTTGGAAAGCCCAGAACCGCTCGGCCCTGATCTTTGTCTCCGAAGCTTTGACGGGTGAGATGGGCGTAACCGACGAAGCTTTTCCGAATGAAGGCAATGAGACGCCAGGCTGCGTTATTAACGCGCTGCCCGAGGACCACTCAAACTTTATAAGTGTTCCGCCGGCCGATTTTCCCGGGACTCCCGAAAGGCTGGCGCTCTTCGTTCGTTTCCTGGCTCCCCCGACTCCCGCCCCGCCGAATTCAGCCACTTTGAACGGTCAGAACCAGTTCAACGCCGTCGGATGCAACATCTGCCACAGTTCGCCGTCTCCGGTCCAGTTCGTGACCCCGACCGCCGCGATTTCGGCCCTGAGCGATCAGAATGTCAACATCTTCTCTGATTTGCTTGTGCACCACATGGGCAACTGCCTCGCCGATGGCGTAACTCAAGGCGCTGCGGCCGGCGACATGTTCCGCACGGCGCCGCTCTGGGGCGTTGGCCAGCGAGTCTTCTTCATGCATGACGGCCGCACGACGGACATCGTCCAGGCAGTCGAGGACCACTCCGACACCTATTGCGCACAGGGCTACGGTGGCTCGGTCCTGAGCGGTTATCAGAACTCCGAAGCCGACACCGTCATCAACAGTTTTAACGCGCTATCCCTGACCAATCAGCAGGACCTGATCGATTTCCTACGGTCGCTCTGAGCGGCCCGACTTCTCAGCACCCGGATTTAGCGGGGAAGGCCCGTTCGCCGTGTCCGAAGCCGGTTCCTGGCCGCGCATCCTCGCCGAACCCATCGGCCTCGATCTCTTGAGGCCTATTCGGCGGGTCGTATCAACGCCCCGCTTCAAGAGTCAGCTTCTGGACGCGCCAGTTCAACAATTCGGCGACATAGAGTTCCGTTTCCGAAGGGCAGGCGAGTTCGTGAATCCAGCCGAACTGCTTCGGTTGCTTCCCCGACTCTCCAAGTATGCCCAACACCTTCCCGTCGAGCGTGAGCTTGTAGATGCGTCCTGGGAACCCGTCAGACGTGAACAACACCTGGTCAGGGCTGGGCGTGATGCAGACGGTCCAGGGCGCGCCCGGCGCCATGGCTCCCGTGGTCGCGGTGGGCTTATTTCCGATCGCAGGGCGAGCGTTCGGATCGACGGGCACGTCGATGGTAATCTGCCTCAGAAACTTGCCTTCGCCGTCGAACACCTGGATGCGACGGTTGCCGCGATCCGCCACGTAGACGCGCCCCTGCGCGTCCACCGCGATGCTGTGCGGAGTATTGAACTGTCCGGGGCCATCGCCCGGCTCGCCCCAGGACTTCAGCCAGTTCCCGTCTTTGTCGACCTTGGCGACGCGGGAATTGATGTAGCCGTCGCTGATGTAGGTGTTCCCTTCGGCGTCCCAGGCCATATCGGTCACTTGCCGGAACATGCCGTCGACCGGCGGCAACGGCGGCTTGGGATGACGCAGCGGGGCGGTTCCCTCGTCCGAAGCTTCCTGCTTGCGCCCGAAGACCATCACCACCCGGCCTTCGGGGTTGAACTTGATCACCATGTCCGAGCCTTTATCCGCCGCCCAGATGTTGTCGTCTTTGTCGATCTTCACCGAGTGCGCGAACGACCACGCGTATAGATGATGGCCGATCTCGCGGATGAAGTTGCCGCCGGCATCGAATTCCAGGAGTTGCGCGGCGGCTGCGCCATACGCAGGACCGGTACTGCTGCCCCGCGAGAAGACGAAGACGTGTCCCTTTGAGTTCACTGCCACTCCGGCGACCTCTCCGAGATAGATATCGGGCGGGAGCTTCAGGAAATCAGGGATAGACTGGTATGGAATTTCGGGTGGCTGTTGAGCGAACAGCGAAATACTGATTAGGAAGAGTAGAGCGCATACGATTCGTCTCACCCAGGCCTCCTGGAAGCGCTGTAGCGGCGGTGTCCTCACCGCCGCGTCCAGATCATCGGGTTATCCCGGCGGTGAGGACACCGCCGCTACACCATATCGCTGCCTGATTTTCACCGTGCGGTCGAGTTCATCGACTATCTGCAGAATCTTCAGCCGAAGATCCGGATCGATCGCTGCCGTGCGCAGGTACTCGTGAACTTCGGCCTGCGCCGCGGCCGATTGCTGGTCCTCAATGAACGCGCCGAGCCACGACATGAGGAAAAAGATCTTGCGATTGCGCTTGATCTCCGGCAAGGCTTCCAGGGCCGGCTTCAGATATGGCCCGGTCAGCGCTATCTGATTCCAAAAATTAAAAGCGCCGAGGCTCTGCGCGATCCAGTCTTCGGATCGCGAGGAGTTGTGAAGGTAATCGTCAAAATACCGTCGCTTGGTGGCGGCGTCGGGAAGGGCGGCTTCGGCAGCGTACGCGTACTCGGGCCCGTCGCCGCCGGGATCACGCGCCTTTTCCGCCTGGAAGACCTCCTGGGAGTGCGGATCTCCAAGCGCGATCAATTCCGTTACCAGCCGCCAGCGATCCAGAGGCCGAAGCTCGACGCCGGGCACGGAGAGTTGGCCGTCCAGGACGGACTCGATTTTCCCGAGTCCCTGCGGCGTCTCCGCCAGAGCTCCCAAGGCGCGGAACCACGTGATGCGCAAGTCCTGATCCGGATCGCGGAGCATTCGGTCCGCTGCCACCCGCTCGAAATCGGGGACGAATTCGCTTCGCATGTCCTCATTCATATACCGATGCAGCGCCGTGGCGGTATGCGAGAGGATGCCGGCAGTCAGCGACTGGTCCGCTTCGCCAGGCAGCAGACGCTGCGCAAGCGCGACGTACTCGCGCGGCGCGAGATCGGCCTCGCGCACCGATTCCCAGAGCGATCCCCATAACAGCGTGCGCAGAAAAAGATCGTCGATGCCACCGAGCCGGCTCGTTACGGCCGTACGGCTCGTGGGATCGAGCAGGAAGCGGCCGTAGGCGAAATCTTCGTCGTTCGCGAAGACGAAAGCCGGACAGGTTTTGCCTACGGCTTGCGAAACCTTCACCGACGCGCCGTCCAGTTCCACGCGAAGGCGAGCCGGTTGCCCATTTGCCTGCTCCAGAAGGACCTGGGTCGCGACGGGCCAGACATCCGTCGTACCGAGCACATCGTGCTGCGAGAGAGACAGCTGCCGCAAACGATCGCCCTCACAGGACCACGTTACATCGACCTGGGGCATGCCGCGGTGCCGGATCCACATTTCCGCCCAGCGATCGAGGCTCCGGCCCGAGACCTCTTCGAGGGCGTGGACGAGATCGTTCCAGTCCGCGTTCGACCAGGCGTGATCTTTGAGGTAGAGCCGCAGACCGTTCCGAAAGTTCTCCGGTCCTACAACAAAGGCAAGCTGCTTGAGCACGGCCGGCGCCTTGGAATAGACGATGGCGCCGTAGGCCGATTTGGCGTCCTTCAGATTCGGAATATCCTGATAGATCGGCGTCGTGCCCTCGGTGGAGTCGATCTCATAGGCGGCCGGTTTGATCGATTCGTAAAAGCGCTTCCAAACGTTCTCGTCCGGCTTCAAGGATGCGAGCGTTTGGTAGGCCATGTACTGGGCGAAGCCTTCCTTCAGCCACAGGTCGTCGAACCAGCGCATCGTGACCAGATCGCCGAACCATTGGTGAGTCAACTCGTGCAGCACGAGGATATCCCGGTTCAGCCGGTCGGTGTTCGTAGGCGCGCTCCGGAACAGGACCGATTGCTCGCGCAGAAAGGTGGCGCCGGCGTGCTCCATGCCGCCGTACGCCAGCTCCGGGATCAGCACCATGTCGTACTTGGGGAAGGGAAACGGCTGCGCAAAGTAATTGGACAGATAGCGGATTCCCTCGGCTGCGATCTGCTGTACCTCGGGCGCTTCGCGCTCGGCCTGCTCGAGCCGGGAGGAGCGCACGTAAACGCCTGGCAGCCCCGGCGATTCGTTGAGGCGGCGAAACGGTCCGGCGGCGAAGGCAAAGAGATACGTGCTGATCGGAAGCGTTTCGTGAAACACGGTGCGACGCCGGCCCGAGCCCGAATCGGACTCGGATTCAGGGGCGGTATTCGAGATCACGGTCCAGGCGTCAGAAGCGATCAGCTCCAGCCGGAAGCGTCCTTTCAAATCCGGCTGATCGAAGCAGGGAAACGCCATGCTGGCGTCCATGGGAACGAAAAGAGTGTAGATGTATTCCGTGTTGTCGTCGTGATCTTCGTAACGGGTGATCGGCTTTCCCGCCGGCGCGACATTAGCCGTGAACTGGGCGCGCACAACGTTCTCTCCGGCCCGCAGTCGTTCCGCAGGAAGCTCGACGTGGCCGTTTTCCTCCTGCGCCTCGACGACGATGTTGTTCACCGTCAGGCTGAGGATTGAGCCGTCGCGAAAATCGAGCAGCACCGGTTGCGGCGAGCGAAGCGAAAAGGTGAGTTCCTCAGTTCCTTGCGTCACATTGGCATGCGGAGTCAAGGTGAATGTGAGGTGATAACGAACGTCCGAGATCTGCGCCGCCCGCTCTCGAGCCAGATCGCGCGGAATGCCGGCGGGCGCGCTCGCGCCGGCGTTGGCGGTCATCAGCAGAAACACGACCGGGATGGCAGCCTTGAGATAGCCTGGCTCCCGTCGCCGTCCCGTCATCCGCGTGCCCGTCGTATTCGCCGCTCGAAACATAGACTGGGACCGCCGATCCGGCAGCTTCACGAATCTCCATGATATCTTGCCAGATGACAGCCATGCTTGAGGAGAGATGCAGGGAAGCGCCCTGGCAAGCCTCAACTGGGTGCTAGTTAGTAATTACCGCGACGGGAACTTTGCGCGAGAGTATGACGCGGCTATAATACTTACCTGCAGGGGGGGCATGCCGTGGTGAGGTCACCATGTCACGCCCTAATGCACTTCATCGTCGGTGCTGGGCCAGCGTCAAGAGGTGCCTGGCGGCAGGGCTGCTGGTAATTGTTTGCGCAACGACGCGCATGCCGGCAAACGCCCGCTTCCAACAGGCCCCGGCGGCCAAAGCGACTCCATCCACTCAGCCGCGTCGCTTGAGTAAAGCGGACGTCCTCTACCTATTAAGAGATCACCAAGATCCGGCGCTGGTAGACGAAGTCGTCAAACTGGTGGGCGTTGATTTCGTCCTGACGGCTGCTGACACCGATGACTTCGAGCGGGCTGGAGCGGGGCGCCAACTGCTGGAGCTTCTCCGTCGGGCCGCTCCCCGCGAAGGCAGCCAGCCACCTACTTTGCCGTCCAATGTCCACGCGCCGCTGGGCGAGACTGACATCCTCTATCTCCTGCGGAATGGCGTGCCTTCCAGGCGCGTCGAAATCATCGCCAGCCAACTGGGCGTCGATTTTCAACTGGACGTCACCGTTGAGGAGCAGCTTCGGAGGGCCGGCGCCACGGCGGACTTGCTCCAGGGGCTCAAACAGGTCGAGCCCTCTGCATTGTTGGTTCACATAAATCCCGCCGGAGCGGACATCTCGATCGACGGCACCTCTGTTGCGAATGGCAGCCCCGGTTCGGCGGTCCGATTGGCTCCATTGACGCCACGCTCACACCGTTTGCGCCTGTCGTTGCCGGGCTATTTGGCCTACGAGCGGGACGTCGAGTTGACTGCGGGAGGCATCACCGAAGTTGCGGTGAATCTGGCGCCCCTTCCAGGACCGGACCTTACCGTTCCCCCGGCACCGGTGGAGACTCCGCTCGGCGCCCTCCCAGGATTGCCGCCTCCGGCGGCCACGCGCACCGCCGCTCCGCTCCGCCCTGACGT
>JASHQD010000577.1 GCA_030037755.1 Terriglobia bacterium | reverse complement strand
CGCACGGAGTCATCATCGCGCAGCAGAACGGGACCTACGATTGGACGCGCGCTGTGCCGACCCTCGTCATGCGCAACGAAGACTACGGCCGCATCACGCGAATCATGGCGGACGGAACGCCCGTCACGCTGAAGGTCAATATTCAGAACCGGGAATATCCTCGCGGCACGACCGTCTACAACGCCATTGGAGAGATTCCGGGCAGCGACAAGAAGGACGAAGTTGTGATGCTCGGCGGGCACTACGATTCCTGGCACGACGCTACGGGCGCGACCGACAACGGCATCGGCGCGTCGATGATGCTCGAAGCCATCCGGCTGCTGGCGGCGGCGCACGTCCAGCCGCGTCGCACGATTCGCGTAGCGCTCTGGAGCGGCGAAGAGGAGGGATTGCTCGGATCGCTCGCCTACGTGAAGCAGCACTTCGGCAGCTTCGAGGATCAGAAACCGGAGTTCGCGAAGCTCGACGCCTACTTCAACATCGATTCGGGCACCGGCAAGCCGCGCGGCGCATCGGTCTTCGGGCCGGCAGCGGCGTCAGACGTGGTCCGCGACGCCATGGCGCCGTTCAACGATTGGGGATTCATGGGCGCCATGGCCACCGACAGCCGCCGGACGGGCGGGACCGACAGCACGTCATTCAACAACGCCGGCCTGCCGGGAGTCGGACTGGCGCAGGATCCCTTCGACTACGGATCGTTCACGCACCACACCAATCTCGACACCTATGAGCGCATTTATGAGGAGGACGTGAGGGAAGGCGCGGTCGAGATCGCCTCAGCCGTCTACGCCGTCGCCATGGCGGATGACATGGTGCCGCGATTCAAGGATTCCGACATGCCCAAACCGGTGCCGGAACCGGGTCCGGGATCGCAGGCGACGAAAGTGCGTCACGTGCCGGCGAAGTAGGCGCTGCGATCCGAGGAGGAAGACTCCCTTACCACCAGCCCTTTCGGCTGTCCGCCTCCCAAGTGGCGCCGTCGCTGTCTGGGAGAGTCCGGTAGAGGTCCGCCATCGCTTCGAGTGCGCTTTGCCTGGCCGCACCGGGGAGAAGGCGAGCCACCTGCTGACCGTTTCTTTCGACAACGACCTCCTCGCCCTCGACTGCCAGTCGATCTAATAGCCGGCTCAAAATGCGCGCCAACTCGGTTGCCGTGACGGTCTTCAAGTTCGTCCTCGTGCATAAAATACGATTCGATCAGGTTTTACTACATTGTTGAGCTTTGCTCCCCAGACGGTTTAAGCTGGCGCGGCCCTAGTGTACACTATGAGTGTACAGGAGCCGGAAGTATGGGAACTGACAGAGTCAGTGTCCGGGAGACACGCCAGCGTCTGCGCCGTTTGTTAGATCGAGTTCAGGCGGGGGATGAAGTGGTGGTCATGCGCCGGGGCATTCCCGTGGGAAGGCTTGTGCAGGCACAGCGAAAGTCGCCGCCCCTTCCCGGCCTCAGCGATTTCCGGTCATCGATCAAACTGGCAGGCCGGACGATGAGTGAGGAAATCAAGGCCGCCCGCCGGAGCCAGCGCTATTGATCTACGTCGATACCAGCGTGCTCGTTGCCTACTATTGCCCGGAGCCTCTGAGCGAAAGAGCGGAGCGGGCCTTGGTCCACGAGAGCGAAAGGGCCGTCAGTCCGCTGGTCGAGGTGGAGTTGGCGTCCGCTCTGGCGCGGAAAGTGCGCGCTCGCGAAATCCGCCGCGCCGACGCCCATCGCGTGCTCACGCTGTACCAGTCCCACCTCCAGCAGGATTTATACCTCCGGCTGCCGATCGAAGCCGCGCATTTTGCTCAGGCGCGAGAGTGGCTTGCTAACTTCACAGTCGCTCTCCGCAGCCTGGACGCGCTGCACGCTGCCGTGGCCGGACTGCAGGGCTGTCCGCTCTTGACGGCTGACACGGCACTGGCCAAGGCGTGTGCGGGTCTCGGGGTCACAGTGCGTCTGGTTGCCTGAGAGGTGTGCGCGCCAAGACCGGTCGAGAACGCCTCGGCCGTCTACGCCGTCGCCATGGCGGACGACATGGTGCCGCGATTCAAGGATTCCGACATGCCCAAACCGGTGCCGGAACCGGGTCCGGGATCGCAGGCGACGAAAGTGCGTCACGTGCCGGCGAAGTAGGCGCTGCGATCAAAACAAGGAGACGCCTCTCTCTACCACACGTGGATGGACGGAACGACGCTAAGGTCTGTGGCCAGCCAACTGATAAGTGACAAGGCTGAGGCCGGGAATGTCCTCGAAGTCGCGCAGGTTCCGAGTGAGAAACCGGCAGGCATGTTGCAGTGCCTGGCTGGCGAGCCAGAGGTCCTGAATGCGGTATCGATGTTGTCGACCGCCAGCTTTGATTTGCGCGGCGAGGCTGCCAAATATGCCACCGGTCGCGCCATCGATGGGTAGCAGCGGCTTGTGTTCGAGACGGTGAAGCGCCGCAAGCCGCCTCTGGCGGGTGGCAGGATCGGACGCAATCTCTGCTCCGAAGCGCAACTCGGCAAGAGTCACGGGAGAAATAAAGACGGGCTCGCCGCCGGTCAGCGCCTGCACATCGGCCGGTGCGAGCACTCCCCGCTCCACGTCAATCCAGACGCAGGTGTCGATCAGGAAGCCCATGGATCGCGAATGCCTTTATCGAGCTGGCTTCCCTTCCACCGGCCCTTCCGGCTGTCCGCCTCCCAGGTGACGCCGGCGCTGTCCGGGAGAGTCCGGTAGAGGTCAGCCATCGCCTCGAGTGCGTTTTGCCTGGCCGCACCGGGGAGAAGGCGCGCCACCTGCTGGCCGTTCCTTTCCACAACGACCTCCTCACCCTCGACTGCCAGTCGATCTAATACCCGGCTCAAATTGCGCGCTAGCTCCGTTGCCGTAACCGTCTTCAAGTGTCCACCCTCGTGCGTAAAATACGATTGAATCAGATTTTACCACATTGTCGCGTCCGTCTAACTTCCCGGCAGCGCTTCATTTGGTAATCTAAGGCGCTAAGAAGCGATAGCTCTGGCGGCGGTCCCAGACATCGCCTCCTAGAGAAGCCGGGCGACTCCGCTCTCCAACTCTGAAAGGCTCTTTTCAACCAGCATCGCCGCCAATTGTGCCGGGCTGACGCGCTTGCGGCGCCTCGACAGGTAAGCCGCCTGAGCTTTCAGGCTGCTCCAAACCTGCTTCTTGATCGGGACCAGGCGCCGGATCCTATGCTCGGGAACGAGGAATAGACAATCCGCAGATTTCGCAGATTACGCAGATTTCAAGCGTCCGCCCGAGGCTCATCCTCCGACAGCGCCCTGCGTTCCGGCCGCAGCCGAATTCTCAGCTTGACTTTGGCGAGAACTGAGTTATAATTAGCACATACTTAAACAGCAGCGCGTGAAAGACTCATGTTCGCGGGTGCAAATCCGATCCGGCAAGGCTTCGTGTCGCGCGAAGTAACGTCCCGTGGACCCCGCGGGCGCGGCGGCTCAACGGGTCCCCGCACGGCCGCAGGCAAGCACCGGTCCTCTCTCAATCGGCGGAAACAGGCCCTGTGCCCGTTTTGGGTAATGCGCGACCGCATGGCGCGCCGCGAGGGCCCCGGAGGCGTTTCGCGGCCTGCATCGCGAGCCGATCGCGTGGCTCGGGCCCGCGAACGTCCTCGGGAGCCTCAGCCATGACTGAAAAGAAAGGACTTAAACGAACTGTACGCGCTATCTTCTTCTTTTTGAGTGAGATGAGTGACATTCGCGGAAACGAACTGCCAAAGCTAAGCTCTTTCCCATCTGTTTCTTACGCCCGATTTCTCCAGAAGATTCATTCCCTCGAGGCAGCTCCCACTGCGGATTCCTGCACTTGGCCGCCTCCGTCCGGGCGCAGATCCCCTCTGCCATGTATTGAAAACACTGGACTTAAACGAACTGCACGGGCTATCCTCTTGTTTTTGAAGGAGATAGGTGAGATTTGCGGAAACGAACTGACAGGGATAAGCTCTTTATCGTCAGCTACGTACGTCCGATTTCGCCCGCAGGCTCATTCGCGGTTGCGGACTCTCTGCCCACGCAATTGCGGATTGCGGCCGGGCTGCTGCGAAACGCTGCTGTATCCGAGGTTGCGTGAATCCAACACCCTTCAAACCGCAGTCCCGGCCGGGCAATGCCACCCGGCGCTTCCCGCCGGCCCTCGCTCGAACTTCGGCCCGCCCCTGGGCGCTGGCGTGCGCGCTCGTTGTCGCGCTCTGCGGCTCTCCCGCACGCTCGACGGCACAGCGTCCGGATTCCCCGAGGCTAGCTTGGTCGCCGGACGCTCTCGGCGCGCCCCTGCTGCCCGAGCCTATCTGGGTCTACAACGACTGGTCCGCTTATGACGAGCTTTCAGACAATATTCCCTTGACCGAGTCGCTGGCCATGCGCGAACTCGATCAAGTGGTGCGCCTGCGACGCTTCGGCGTCCACTTCGACGGCTACATGATGGACGCTTTCTGGTTCGATCCCGACGGCGCCTACCGCACCTGGCGCAAGCCCAACTGGCCGGATGGACCCGACCGCTGGATTGCGGCCTGCCGTGCCAACGGGCTCCGTCCGGGTATGTGGTTCGGCTCGAACGCCCTCGTGAAAATCAACCCTGCGCCCGCCTGGCGCGACTCCCTGAACGCCAAGGGCAGCGAAATGTCGTTTTCCGAGGGCGGCTTCCTGCCGGACCTGATGAAGACGCTCGATTATTGGTACGGCCGCGGCATCCGCATGTTCGAATTCGATTTTGCCGACTTCACCGCCGCGACGCCGCAACAGGAGAAAAGCGAAAGCCCGGAAGAGATCGTGCGGCGCAACGAGACGGCTTTTCGCAGCGCGCTGCAGGACTTCAGGCGGCGGCATCCGGACATCGTTCTCGTCGCTTTCAACGGATTCGGCGGCGATCTCGAGTACACCGCCGGGCATTTCCCCTTCAAAAATGCCATTGACCTGCGCTGGCTCTCGGTTTTCGACTCGCTCTATGCGGGCGATCCGCGGCCGTCAGACGTCCCGGAGACGAGCTTCTGGCGCTCCATGGACATTTACAGCGACCACATGGTGCGCCGCTACGAGCAGAGTTTCGTGCCGCTCGAGCGCATCGATCCCACCAGCGTCATGTTCGGCAACACGGGGACGATCTATTACCGCAAGACCCATGCCTGGAAAGGCGAGCTGCTGCTGATGGTCTCGCGCGGCGGCTGGGTGAACACGATCCACGGGAATCTCGAGTTCCTCACCGACGATGACGCGCGCTGGTTCGCGCGCCTTCAGAGTATGTTCGCGCCTCTGAAAGCCATGGGACGCACCAAGACTTTCGGCGGCATTCCCGGAGACGTCCAGCCGTATGGATTCGGATCGGTCACGTCCGGCGGCGCGATCTACACGGTGGTGAATCCGGCGCAAGCCGTGAACGATCTCGATTTGCCGCTGCTCTCACGGGCTCAGGCGCCGCTTGCCAGGTCCGGCGGTGAGGACACCGCTGCTACAGCCGCTACAGGCGCTACAGGGCGCGTGATTTTCCGGGATGCGGGTTTTGTCCCTGTCCTGCGCGGAAACAGGATCACGCTAGGTCCAGGCCAGATGGCTGCGATTGGATTCGGACGCTACGCCGCGCCGGAGTTCGATCTGGGCGTGCAGGAAGACGTCCGCATCCCTCGATCGATCCGGCCGCTCGACGTCGCGTTCAGGCCCGTACAGCAGGGCACGATCGAAGCAACGGTCCAGCCTCCCGCGGCCGGCGACCTGCGGATCATCTTTCAGCAGTGGTATGCGGATGGCACGGTGGCGCGAAGCTGGCCGGGCGGTCCGCCGAATGGAACGTCGATGGGCAAGGTGCTCAGGATTTCCGCGGAGCAGGGCGGCAAGCCGCTTCCGATCGAGATCGACTACGACCGGCTGATCTGGTCGGGACTCTCCTGGGGCGCAGGCGAGATCAGGCACGCGAGCTTTGCGCCGGGCGAGCCGATCGTCATCCGCTGCACGTCGCAGGAGAAGATTCCAGTCCGGCTGGAGGGCAAGCTCTACGCGGTGCGGTATTGAACGTCGGCTGCTACCCTGCTAAGGTTCAACTCGATGGCCACGCTAACCTCTCCCAGCGGCACGAAGCTGTTGCGCCCCACGTGGGCGGAGATTTCCCTGCCGGCGTTGCGCCGCAACTTTGAGCGCGTCCGCCGGCTTGCCGGCACGCGGCGCGTGATGGCGATCCTCAAGGCCGACGCTTACGGGCACGGCGCGGTGCCCGTGGCGCGATGTCTCGCCGGGCGCGGGGTGGATTGGCTGGGCGTGGCGACGGTCGAGGAGGCGGTGGAACTGCGCGAGGCCGGGATCGAGCAGCCCATCCTGCTGCTCGGCGGCCTCTACATGAGCGACCCGGCCGATCTCGTCGAGTACAGGCTTACTCCGAGCATCTCCTCGACCGCGCGCCTCGACACGTACGCCGCCTGCGCGCGGAAATTCAATCGATCGATTCCGTTTCATTTGAAGGTTGACACCGGGCTCGGACGCCTTGGGCTGCCGCCCAGCCGCGTGCCGGCTTTCCTGGCCCATTTCGTCGAGCTCGAGGGCCTGGAGCTCGAAGGCCTCTTCACCCACCTGGCGTCCGCCGAGGACCTCGTGGCCACACAGACGGACGAGCAACTGGCACACTTCCAGGCGGCCCTCAAGGAGCTGCCCTGGTACAAAGTCCAGCCGGACTGGGTCCATATCTCGAACAGCGCCGCGCTGCTGGTGCGTCGCGACATCAGGGAGAACCTGGTGCGCATCGGGGCGCTGTTGTACGGATACTGCCTGCCGCTGGTCCTGCCGTCAAACTGGTCGCCGGGAATACCCTGGGGCAGCCCGGGCCGGCAGCCGGCGGAGACCGCGCAGGCGCCCGGAGCCTCGGAATTCGAGCCGGTGCTCTCGTTCAAGTCGCGCGTGGTCTACCTGAAGGACGTGCCCAGCAACACGCCGCTCGGTTACGGCGCCGCGTTCCACAGCCGCCGCCCTTCGCGCATCGCGACTGTGCCGGTAGGCTATGCCGATGGTCTCAGCCGCCAGCTTTCGAACCGCGGCCGGGCGATCGTGAACGACGATTACGCGCGCATCGTGGGGAACATCAGCATGGACCTGGCGCTCGTCGACGTCACCGACATTCCGGGCGTGGAGGTGGGCGACGAAGTGATCCTGATCGGCAGCTCCGAGCACTGCCGCATCACCGCGCAGGAGATCGCGAGCGAACTCGGCACGGTGCCCTACGAAGTGCTGTGCTCGATCGGCAAGCGGGTGCCGAGGATCTATGTGGATGAAGAATCCGGCAGCGCGGGATAGACGGAGCGCCACAGCAGTAACGGGCGTCCGGAACAGGCGATTGCGGTGGATCGGCCTGCGGAGCCGGAGAGAGCAGCGCTCCTGGTCAGTCGCTCTTGGCCTCTTCCAAAACCTGGCCCCACGCCTTCTCCGGATCCTGAGGCGTGATCAGCCCGCGCAAATCCTCAAGCGCCGCGATCAGCTTGCGCATCTCCGCCGCGGTGCCGATTCCGATCCTGAAGCAGCGTCCGAGCCGCAGATGATTAGGCCAGTGGCGGATCAGCACGCCCCGTGTTTCCAGCTTCCGCGCGATCTCGGGAGCGTTCTCACCAAAGCACGCGAACACGAAATTGGCGGCGCTGGGAGCGTAAGGCACGCCCAGCGAGTCGAGGAAGCGGCAGAGCAACTCCCGGGCGCGGAGCACCTGCTCAACGTGTTGACGGAGGCTCTCGGGGTGATCGATGGATTCGAGCGCCCCGGCCAATGCGAGCGAGTTCACCGGGAATACAGGCTGGGCCTTGCGCAGTGTGTCGGCAAGTTCCCGGCAGGCAAATATCGTTCCCAGCCGCAACGCGGCCAGACCATGGGCCTTGGAGAACGTCCGTGTGACCGCGAGGTTCGGGTATTGCCGGATCCACCCCAGAACGGTTTGCCCGGAGTAATCGAAGTAGGCCTCATCCACCAGGACCAATGTCCTGGTGGCGCTGCGCAAGATCACCTTGAGTTCCTCCTGCGGGATGAGCGTTCCGGTGGGATTGTTCGGATTCGCCAGAACCAGCCAGCGTGGCGGATGGCCTCGTCGGGGCGCGAGCAGATCGAGCACGCGGCCCAGCGGCAGCCGGAAACTCCGATCGTACGGCACCTCGATGACCCTGCCCCCGGCGACCCGGTGGAAGAACTGGTACATGGTGAAGGTCGGGGAGGGAAGCAGGAGAACGTTGCCGGGATCGACGAACGTGTCGCAAATCAGCTTGAGGCCGTCGTCGATGCCGTTGGTCAGGAGCAACTGCGCGGCCGGCACCCCGAAATGCCGCGCCAGAGTGGCACGGGCGGCTTCGTACTCGGGATAGGTGCCGAGCTGGCGGCCGCGGGTCGCGCGTTGCACGGCGCGGACGACCATTGGCGAGGGTCCGGCCGTGTTCTCGTTCATGTCCAGCCGGAGCTTACCGGCGCGTCCCTCCGAAGGCGCTCCCTGAATCTCCAGGTGTTGGATGGCGCGTCGCGGCTCGAGGTGAATACGTCTTGGCGATTGCCGATCTTCGATTTTCGATTCGCGGTTTGTGGTTGGCTGAGTGTCGATTGCGAGTCCTTTCCCGAAGCAGGCGCTAACCGCAATCGTAAATCGTCAATCGAGATTTCGGCAATCGTAAATCGCGGAAATTTCCTGGGAGCGGGGACCGTGACATGACCGGTGTGCGACAACTTTTTGAGTGCGGCTGCTTGCTGCCGCTTTCAGGCCGCGAGCTTTTTCGCGGGATTCAGGCAAATCTCCCGATTCCCTGGTTGTCGCGGCCGGCAAGCTGGCCTGAGCAGAGCGGCGGCCGTGAGGCCGCCACGGGGCCCGCGTTCCAATGGCACCACTACACCGGCGCGGTAGCGTCAGCTTGACACTGGTCTCGCGCGGCGCTAAGTTCGTTTCGGAGCAAGTTGCCCGGATTTCTACGGCACGGCCCAGAATGAGGAGGGGGTTATGAAGGCGAGGATCATTCTGGCAGGAGTTCTGATCGTACTCGGGGGGACTATCGCGGCTCAGGCGCAGCGCGCCGATTCGGCCCCGGCAGCTCCGTCCAACGTGCGCTTTGGCGACCCGAGCATCACGGCGCGCAATTATTCGGATTACGTCTATGGCGTGGTGAAGAGCGCCAGCTCTTCAAGTCTTGTTTGCAATAAGACCGAGTTCGGCGACGATCAGCCATTCACGGTCGATAGGAAAACCAAGTTTATGCACGACGGGAAACCGTCCGCCGCTACCGATCTCAAGGCGGGCGACCAGGTCTGGCTCAGGATCCGGACGAACAAGAAGACCGGCGAGATGACGGCTTTGAAGGTAGTCAGCGGAGTGTTTGACGCCTCGCTGAAATGAGGCGCCCCTTTCCTGTTGAATCGCGCGACACTCATTTACAATCCTGTCGCCGGGCGTCGCCCGGCCCGGCGCGGCGCCGAAATTCGCGCGGCGGCAGATGTCTTGCGGGCTGCCGGATACCAGCTCGAAATCATGCCCACGGTTTCGGCGGGCAGCGCGCGCGACCTCGCGCGATCGGCGGCGAAAGGCGGTGCTGAGGTCGTTTTTGTCTGCGGAGGTGACGGCACGATCAACGAGGTCGTAAATGGGATCGCGTTGAGCGAATGCGCGCTCGGCATCCTGCCGGGCGGCACGGCCAATATCGCGGCCCGGGACCTGGGCCTGCCGCTTAATCCGGCATCGGCGGCGCGCGCCCTGGCACAACCCAGGCAACACCGCATCGCGCTGGGGCGGGTGACGTGGCAACTGGAGCCCGGCACCCGAGAGAACGTCAGCCCACCGGAGCGATACTTCCTCAGCGTTGCCGGCGTCGGATTTGACGCTTACGTCGTCCACCGCCTCGCTTGGAGTTTCAAGACCGCCCTCGGCGTCGCTGCTTATGCCTGGGAGGCAATCCGCCAGGTCTGCCGCTACGGGTTTCCCCGGTTCGCCTGCCGGAACAGCCAGGGCGAATGGCGAGGGACCCAGGCGCTGTTCCAGCGCACCGAGCGCTACGCGGGCTGGTTTCATCTCGCGCCCCGAGGAAGTCTGCTGAACAGCCGCATGCAGGTTTGCCTGTTCGAGAGTTCCAGCCCCTGGCGGTACGTTCTTTATACGGGCGCCCTGGCTTTGCGGCATCATTTGGACCTTGACGACGTCCACCTCGTGGAAGGCTCGCATCTGGCCTGCAGCACGGAAAACTCAGCGCGTCCGGTGTACGTCGAACTTGACGGAGAACTGGCTGGGCAGTTACCGGCCATGTTTGAACTCGTACCCAGCGCTTTGACTTTGCTGCTTCCAGAATCTGATGTCTCCCCGGTCGGCTGATTTGAGGGACGCGGGCGACGGCGCCACACGCCATGGACAATCTCACGCACACCCTGGCCGGGATCGCGTTCAGCCAGGCGGGCCTGAATCGGAAGACGCGCTTCGCCACGCTGGCGCTGATTCTAGGATCAAATGCGCCCGACATTGATATCCTCAGTGGTATCCGGGGCAGCGCCAGCTATCTGGAGTACCATCGCGGCATCACCCACTCGTTTGTTGGCGTGACGGCGCTAGCCCTGATCCTCGCAGGCGCGATCTATTTCCTGGGGCGCAGGGTGAAGCCCAGACCTTCGGGGCCGCCGCTTAATTTGCCCTGGTTAATCGCGGCCTGCTGGATCGCCACACTCGGGCATCTGCTGCTCGACTTTACGAACCAGTATGGCGTCCGTCCGTTCCTGCCGTTCAGTGGGCGCTGGTACGCCCTGGACATCATGCCCATATTCGATCCCATTCTCTGGCTCATTTTCCTGGTTTGCCTGGGTCTGCCGTTCCTGCTGCGGCTCGTATCAGAAGAGGTCGGAGCCGGGAGGCCGGGGTACCGTCGCGGCGCTACGCTGGCGCTAATTGGGATGTTGTTGCTTTGGGGCCTGAGGGAGATCAATCACCGGCGCGCGCTTACCGAATTCGCGTCCAATAACTACGGAGAGGAACCGCCGTTGCGCCTGGGCGCGTTTCCCACGCTCAACCCGCTTGACTGGTCCTGCGTGGTGGAAACCGACAGCGCTTACTATATGCTTTCTGCCAGCTCGCTCGAGTCGGACGTCGATGCCGCAAACGCCGAGGCGTTTCACAAACCCGAATCTTCACCCGTCCTCGATGCGGCCATGAACTCACACGTCGGACGCGTTTTCATGAACTTTGCCCGCTTCCCATGGGCGGAAGTTGAAGAGAATCCCGATGGATATGAGGTGCGCATTCGCGATTTGCGCTTTGGCGCCTCGTTGGGGCGATTTGAAGCCAAGGTTGATCTCAACCACAACCTGGCGGTTGTCGACCAGAATTTCAGCTTTACGGGCGAGCAGGGGCGATGATTCCCGTGTACTACTCGGCGGGCGCAGTCTGCTGAAGGTAGCGGTAAATCACAATCAGCAGAAGCACGCTGGCCGCCGTGAGGATGGAGAGGAAAGCGAGGTGAAACCTGAGGAAATTCTCGGCCTCAGCGCCATAACGCATCCCAACCCACGCTTCCGCGACAAAGCGGATACCCCGTCCGATAATGAGGGAGCTCAGTAACCGCGACTTCTTCATTCCCATCGCGCCGGCGACGATCGGCACCACCTTGAAAGGCGTGGGAGGCGGCAGCAGGGACGCCACCAGCACCGTTGCGAAATCGTTGCGCCGCAGCCAGCGCCGCGCCCGGCCGGCCTCGCGCATCTCGGGATTCCGTTTGAAGATGCGCCCGCCACCTTTGCCGAGATAATAGATCGCGAACGAGCCGACGATCGAGCCCAGCGTGCAGTAGAGGGCATAGAGAGGCGCCTGGCTCGGGTGTCGCGCCGCCATATGAATCAGCAGCAGGTCGTTGATCAGCGGAAAAGCCAGGATGGAGGAGTCAAGAGCGTTGATCAGGAAGAGGCCCCAGCCTCCGTAGTGCGCCAGAACGTGTCCCAGATGTGCGGCAAAGGCTTGAAATGAGTGCATGGGCTCCGAAAAACGGGCACTCGTTATTCTATGGTGAATACGACGCGGAGGCAACAACGGAAGAAGTCGACGGTTGACAGTCGATAGTTAGTTGAGAGGTCTTCGGGAGCCATGGGGATTCCTGGGGACTGGCGCGAATCGACAGTTAGTTAACCGTTCACGGTCGACGGTTCGCAATGTGCGGACCCTCGTCGGGCTCGAGGCTATCGACTGTTAACTGTCGACTCTTGACTTCCAATGCCCGCTGCCCTTCACGGCCCGCCGAGGCGCATCCTGCACATCTGCTATACTTTTCAGATGGAGGTCTGGTGAGCAAGTCTCCTAGGGTACGTTCCACTACAATTCTGAGCGTGCGTCGTGATAATAAGCTGGCCATGGGCGGTGACGGCCAGGTGACGATGGGCGAAGGAGTGTTCAAGTCGAGGGCCAAGAAAATCCGCCGGCTCTATAACGACAAAATCCTCGCCGGATTTGCGGGCAGCACGGCGGATGCCCTGTCGCTGTTCTCGCGTTTCGAGCAGAAGCTCGAAGAATACCACGGCAACCTGAGCCGGGCTGTGGTGGAGCTGGCCAAGGATTGGCGCACCGATCGCGCCTTGCGCCACCTGGAAGCGTTGCTTCTGGTCGCCGACACGAAAAACACGTACCTGGTCAGCGGGAACGGCGACGTGATCGAGCCCGACGACGGCATTGTGGCGATCGGCTCCGGCGGCCCTTACGCGATGGCCGCCGCGCGCGCGTTGATGAGGAGGACGTCGCTGACCGCCCAGGAAATCGTCAAGGAATCGATGCAGATCGCGGGCGAAATCTGTATCTTCACCAACGATCAGGTTACGATCGAAGAGCTGTGAGGAAAGGAGCCGTAAGCCGGAAGTCAGAAGTGAGCAGTCGTGCCAGTTGCTGAAAGAGTTGGCGGTCGACAGTTAACAGTCGACAGTGCAGCCAACCTCGGACGATCTGCGTCGGACCGCTTGATGGGGACTGTTGACTGTCAGCTGTTGACTGTCAACTGACTTCTGAACTCCGGACTGTTTCGAAATGGTCTTTTACTTACCCGAAACGCTCGAAGGCGCGTCCACGCTGGACGAGATGACGCCCCGCCAGATTGTGGCGGAACTGGACAAGCACGTGGTGGGTCAGGCCGAGGCCAAGCGCGCCGTGGCCATCGCGCTGCGCAATCGCGTGCGGCGCCAAAAGCTGTCCGAAGAACTCGCTGAGGAGGTCCTTCCCAAGAACATCATCATGATCGGCCCCACCGGGGTCGGCAAGACCGAAATCGCGCGCCGGCTCGCGCGCCTGACCAATTCCCCTTTCCTCAAAGTGGAGGCCTCCCGCTTCACGGAAGTGGGCTACGTGGGCCGGGACGTGGAATCGATGGTGCGCGATCTGGTGGAAATTTCCATTGACATGGTCCGCGAGGAAAAGGTTAACGAGGTTGCCGACAAGGCCGAGCAGAATGCCGAGGAACGCATTCTCGACCTGTTGCTTCCGCCACCGAATCCAAAGCCTCGTACGCCCGGCGTCGAAGAAATTCCAGCGGCGTCCGGAGACGGTTCCGAAAACCTCGAGCGCACTCGCGAGAAACTGCGCGCTCAGCTCCGCGAGGGCAAGCTCGATGAGCGCCAGGTTGAAGTCGACGTTCGCGAGCGCAGCTTCCCCGCGTTTGAGGTGATTTCCTCGCAAGGCATCGAGGAGATGGGCATCAACATGAAAGACATCCTGCCCGGTCTTTTCGGTGAGCGCACCAAGAAGCGGCGTATGCAAGTGGCCGAGGCCATGGACTACCTGATTCAGGAAGAAGAGAACAGGCTGATCGACATGGACCAGGTGACGCGCGCGGCGGTCGAGCGCGTAGAGCAGAACGGAATCATTTTTCTCGATGAGGTCGATAAGATCGCGGGACGCGAACGTGGACACGGACCCGACGTCAGCCGCGAAGGTGTGCAGCGCGACATCCTGCCGATCGTGGAAGGTACGACCGTCAACACCCGCTACGGCATGGTGCGCACGGACCACATTCTGTTCATCGCCGCCGGCGCGTTTCACGTCTCCAAGCCCTCGGACCTGATCCCGGAGTTGCAGGGGCGGTTCCCGATCCGGGTCGAATTGCAGTCCTTGAGTGTCGAGGACTTCATCCGCATTCTGAAAGAGCCGAAGAGTGCCCTGGTGAAGCAATACACGGCGTTGCTCGAAACCGAGGGCATCAAGTTGAGCTTCACCGACGATGCTCTTGAGGAACTCGCGCGCTTCGCCGCGGCGGTCAACGATCAGACGGAAAACATCGGCGCGAGGCGCCTGCACACGATTATGGAGAAACTTCTGGACGAGGTTTCCTTCGAGGGGCCCGACCTGAAGAAGAAGAACGTCAAGGTTGATGCTCAGTACGTGAAAGAGCGCCTGGCGGAGATTGTCAAGAATCAGGATTTGAGCAGGTACATCCTTTAGTCCGCAGATTGCGCAGGTTAATCCGCAGCTTGCGCAGATTGCTCAGATTTCATGCCAGAGCGGCGGCTGCCTCTTCTTATCGTGCGCAAGCGCGAGCCCCAAAACTGGAAATCCTCCCACTGCGCGGGCAAGCGCAATGCGAGTTACGCCGGCGCGCGCCGGGTGTCGAAGATCCGGGGTCGATCTCATATGCGTCGGCACGTGAGAGAACGCGCGCGCCAAAGTTCGGATCGGACTC